>CAWUIT010000372.1:0-2465 GCA_963922345.1 uncultured Dokdonia sp.
CACTATGACAGGAACCGTTTATAAATCTACTGGAAGTTGGTATACCGTAAAGACGGCTAGTGGGGAATGGTTTGAATGTAGGATTAAAGGGAAATTTAGAATCCAAGGGATTAAAAGTACAAATCCAGTTGCAGTAGGCGATCTAGTTGATTTTGAATTAGATACAAAGAGTGATGTAGAAACGGGAGTAATTACTAAAATACACGACCGTGAGAATTATATCGTTCGGAAATCTGTAAATCTTTCTAAACAGACGCACATTATTGCCAGCAATGTGGACATTGTATTTTTGCTTGTAACGCTAAATAATCCTCCTACATTTACAGCATTTATCGACCGTTTCTTAGTAACCGCAGAAGCCTACCAGATAAAAGCCGTTTTACTTTTTAACAAGATTGATACATATACACAGGAGGAAATTATGGAAATCAAATACCTCGCAGCTATGTACCGTGAGGTAGGTTATGAATGTATTGGGATCTCCGCTATCACAGGAAAAAACATTGAGCAGGTTAAAGAGATGATGGAAGGTAAGACTAGTATGTTTACTGGTCATTCTGGGGTGGGTAAGTCCACCTTAGTCAATGCTATCGAACCTACTCTCGATCTCAAGACTAAACAAATAAGCAGCCAGCATATGCAGGGGCAGCATACCACTACTTTTGCAGAGATGTTTGATTTGAGCTTTGAGGCCCGCATTATTGATACCCCAGGGATCAAAGGTTTTGGTATTGTAGATATGGAACGCGAGGAAATAGGAGATTACTTTCCAGAATTTTTTGCGCTTAAAAGTGAATGTAAATTCAATAATTGTTTACACCTAGAAGAACCTAAATGCGCTGTAAAAGAAGCGTTAGATAACGACGAGCTTCACTGGTCACGCTATAAAAGCTACACACAGATGCTAGAGGGTGACGACGAGCAGCACTACAGGAAAGATCATTATCCAGAAGAACAATGAAAGCTGTAGTCCAACGTGTATCTAGCGCCTCTGTCACTATCAATAAGATCGTAACGTCAGAGATAAAAATAGGCCTACTAGTCTTGCTAGGTATCACTCATAATGATGGTAGTGAAGACATAGATTGGCTCACAAAAAAACTTATTGGTTTACGTATTTTTAGTGATGATCAAGGATTAATGAATCTATCTGTAAATGAGGTTGATGGCGATATTTTAGTGATAAGTCAGTTTACGCTCTTTGCCAGTACTAAAAAAGGTAATCGCCCCTCGTTTTTGGAGGCTGCAAGGCCAGATGTTGCCATACCCTTGTATGAGGAGTTTGTAGATACGCTTTCGCGAAAGCTTAAAAAACCTGTTTTTACTGGAGAATTTGGTGCAGATATGAAGGTAGAACTTCTTAACGATGGGCCTGTAACAATAGTGATTGATACTCAAAATAAAATGTAATTATGAATATAAAAGACTCACAACTCGCCGTAGATACTTGGATTAAAAATCACGGCGTCCGGTACTTTAATGAGCTTACAAATATGGCACAACTTACCGAAGAGGTGGGTGAGGTGGCTCGTATCATAGCGCGTCGTTATGGAGAGCAAAGTGAGAAGGAAAGTGACAGAGACAAAGATCTTGGAGAAGAGCTTGCAGATGTTATGTTTGTAGTACTATGTCTTGCAAATCAAACGGGAGTAGATCTTCAAGACGCTTTTAATAAAAAATTGGATATTAAAACCAAGAGAGATCACGATCGCCATCATAATAATGACAAACTTAAATAGTAGATGCTCTTAAAAGTTCAACATACTACATCAAGCTGTAAGGGAGACATTCAAATCACGGGTTCCAAGAGTGAGAGCAACCGGCTTCTCATCCTTCAAGCGTTATTTGATGGAGTTATAGTAGAAAATGTCTCAAATAGCGATGATGCTGCTGTAATGATGCAGGCTTTAAACTCAAAGGAAGGAACTATAGATATTCATCACGCGGGTACCGCTATGCGTTTTCTAACAAGCTACTTTGCCATTCAAAAAGGTAGGAAAACCATACTTACAGGTAGCCAGCGTATGCAAGAGCGTCCCATGCAAATTCTAGTTGAGGCACTTAGGACACTAGGCGCAGATATTGAGTATGTAAAGAATGAGGGATTTCCACCTCTTCAAATCAATGGAACGCAAATAGAAAAGAGCGAAGTAACACTCAAAGCAAATGTGAGCAGTCAGTACATATCATCACTTATGATGATTGGGGCGTATCTAGATAATGGCCTTACCATCCACTTGGAAGGAAAGGTAACCTCTGTCCCATACATTAACATGACGCTCAAATTATTGCAGCAGCTTGATATTAAAGCACATTTTGATAATCAAACAATTAAGATAGCACCAGGAAGGAAAGTAGAGCGCTCAAAGAAAATTACAGTAGAGTCAGATTGGAGTAGCGCTTCGTATTATTATAGTATTGTTGCGCTTTCGCGAAAGCGTAAAAGTCTCACAACACCAACAGCG
>CAWUIT010000373.1:0-2412 GCA_963922345.1 uncultured Dokdonia sp.
CAGAAAAAGATGAGTTAATCATTGATATTAAGAAAGCAGAAGCTACCGAATCATAGACATTAATTAAGTTAATTAATCCCATAAGTGTCTAAGACATTTATGGGATTTTTTAATTCTGAATTTTTAATAAATTGATCTTCTCAACATCATTTATTGATGTTTTTAAAATGATATCTTCGACCTATTAACTCAATCCCAACAACTTAGATTAAGTCCCAAATTACTTTATATAAGATCATTTTGAAGCGACTATAAAATCAACGCTTTTACATTAAATAAAAACTAAAAATTAGCAAAATAAACGGTCTTTTTGTCGCTCTAAATATAAATTAATGTCCAACTTTGCATCAAAGTATTCCCCCTAAAGTGTGAGAAATAAAATAGAATTTGATTTTGGTTATATTGAGATCGATGGCAGTATAGTCACCGGTGTAATGAATGAAGGATCACATATAGATATTGAGAGTAATAACCAACTCTTAGGCTTTTGTGATGACTATTTTAATGATCAAGCTTTTGGTTATATTTCGCATAGAATTCATTCATATTCTGTAGACCCTACCGTTTATCTTGACTCAGAAAGTAGAAAGAATTTAATAGCTATTGCCGTTGTTATGGGTAGCGAACTTTCTAACAGTAATTTTATTATTGAAAAACAATTCTTTAAACAGCCGTTTGAGCTCTTTGAAACTTTTGATGAAGCAAAAGAGTGGTTGATACAAATTATACCTAATTAAAGAGTTCATTAGCATCAATATGTATGCTGGAAAGAAACTCTTTTCCTAGATTAATATCGTTAGACAGAATACGATCACTTGCAGCAAAAGAAACTACCTCTCTGTAACTCTTTAAAAAAGATAAAAGAAATGGTGATGTTTTGAGTGGCTCCCTAAAATGAATGGCTTGTGCCGCATTTAAAAGTTCTATAGATAGTAATGTTTCTATATTCTCAACCACTCTAAGAAGTTTAGTAGCGGCATTTGCGCCCATACTAACGTGGTCTTCTTGACCGTTAGACGATACTATAGAATCTACACTAGAAGGTGTACACAACTGTTTATTTTGACTAACAATGCTAGCAGCAGTATATTGCGGTATCATCATACCACTATTAAGACCAGGATTATCTACTAAAAATGGTGGCAAACCTCTTAACCCACTTATAAGTTGATAAACGCGCCGCTCACTTATACTTCCCAACTCTGCCATCGCAATACTCAAAAAATCAAGAGCCAACGCTAAGGGTTGTCCGTGAAAATTCCCACCACTTATGATTTTATCTTCATTAGGGAAAATATTGGGATTATCTGTTACACTATTAATTTCAGTTTTAAAAGTACGTGTGGCAAAATCAATAGCATCCTTAGATGCCCCATGTACTTGAGGTATACATCTAAAAGAGTAAGGATCTTGAACATTCACTTTTTCAGTTAACGCAATATCGCTTCCGTCGAGTAATTCTAATAAACGTTCGGCTGTCTTGATTTGTCCTCGGTGCGGTCTCACAAAGTGAACCAATGGGTCAAAAGGTGATAGATTACAGTCAAAAGCATCTATCGATAAGGCTCCTATTATGTCTGATAAATATGAAAGCTTATGACATTTTAAAAGCGCAAAAACTCCGTACGCACTCATAAACTGAGTTCCATTAAGCAAAGCTAGTCCTTCTTTTGACTGTAGTTTAATGGGCTTAAGATTATGTTTTTTTAATTGCGCTTTCGCGAAAGCGGTTTTATTACCATTCCAAACTAATCCCTCGCCTAATAATGGCAAAGCCAAATGTGCGAGAGGTGCCAGGTCACCACTAGCCCCAAGTGATCCTTGCTCGTAAATTACTGGAAGTATATCTAGATTAAAAAAGTCTATGAGCCGTTGCACAGTATCTAGCTGTACCCCACTATGACCATAGCTTAATGATTGAACTTTTAAAAGTATCATTAGCTTCACGATCTCCTTAGGAACTGTTGCTCCAGTACCGCAGGCGTGAGAGCGTACTAAGTTCTCTTGAAGTTGCGTAAGATGATCAGAGCTTATAGCCACATTACATAGACTGCCAAAACCAGTGTTAACGCCATACACTGGCACCTCACTTTCCCTTATTTTTCTATCAAGGTATACTCTTGAGGCACTAATATTATGTCTACTTTCCTCACTAAGTTCTATAGTTTTCTCCTCATTGAGGATGGAAGCAATTGTTTTAAGATCGAGAACATCATTGCTTATGTAATGTATGGACGACATACTAGATTGTTTTGCTGCAATGTCGTAAAAAATACGTAAATAAGATATTGTTATACTAGAAAGTAAAATATCTGTATAACTATGAATCTCTAGGCACTAATTCACGAGAAGTACTTTTTACTTAGTAGGTGGTTTTGTAGGTCTTACTTCAACTTTACTTGGCAGAGTTCT
>CAWUIT010000374.1:0-2408 GCA_963922345.1 uncultured Dokdonia sp.
GAAAGTATTGATATTTCTCAAATGGTTTGTTAATCAATATCAAATTAATGTTAGGATTAAATAGTGCAGACCAATCACTTAAAATTGAAGGTGTTTTTAATAGCGTTGTACATTTTGACAATAGCAGACAGTTAATAACGGCATCTCTATTAATTTCTAGTAAATTATTTGAGTTAACGTGAAGAGGTATGCCATTAAGGGCACGCTTTGAGTCATTGTGATAGCAAATGGGAACGGGTAGCGATAGGCTTTCAATAAAGTTAATAAACTGCTGTTCGTCACTTGATATAAAGATGCGTTGGGTTTCGGGATATTTACTGAGATATGCAATAATGTTTCTCTCTACTGTTTTGAAGGAAGTAATTTGTGTTTCTGCTTTTTTATCTGTCCCTCGGTAATGAACACCTAAGATGTTCGCTTTTTTAAAATATTGGTTTTCAAAATTTTGAACAGCAGATTTTATGGCGGGTCTGATATCTAGATATTTAGTGATGAGAAGGTTTGCAAATTTAAGATCAAGCTTGCCGTTATAATCTCCAGTTAAACCAAGTCCTAAGTCGCTAAGTTCACAAAGTGTTGCATATTGAAATGAGGTAAGGAGCTGTGAGGATTGTTTTATTTCAAAAAAGGAATTAAAATAGTCTTCTTTTAGTTTTGTCTCAGGGCGCGTAAACTTAATTTGAGGGATCAAATCGTGGTCATGTGCATAAGCAAGAACTTCAAGTGCCCAGACCAGATTAGCTCCTATACCCATTGAAGTCTGTATGTTTACGGCAAAAATACCTTTCTTATAATTCTCATTTATAATTTTAGCATTCCGTAATTTTCGGCTATGGCTAGAAAATTTTTTACGCTTTTTTTGAGTAAAAAGGTGAGCATCACGGAGAAAGCTATAATATTTATGTTTCCTAAAATTCATTAATATGACTGAATGGTAATCGATCTTTTTTCAATACAATACTAAACAATTATTTAGATTGAGAAATACCCTCCGATTGTGAAATAAGATCTCCTTAAGCGAGATTAACCACTTTTAAAAGAAAAATTTGTTTAGCGTATCATATTATTAATAAAAAAGCCTCTCAAAAAGAGAGGCTTTACGCACTAATAAAACTAAGAATTATAAGTCTATCGCAATCGATCTACAGATTTTACAAGATCATCATCGCGCTTGATTGCCTTGTTTGCCAAGGCTAGTAAAACGATAGAAACAAGCGGAATAATCATCCCAATACCCTTCTCAAGAACCGCCGTCCCTCCAGATAAGATTTGTGATTGATATACCAATACACCTAATAATACAAAGTTTAATAAGATATTAAGACGCCCTAAGACGAATTGATTTTTTCGTGTATTCCATAAAAATATAGAAATAAATGACAGCACCGCACTAATACTAAATAAAGTAATGTATAAAACTCTATCTGTAGCCCAAACAGGATCACCACTAGCGTCTACATAAAGACTAAAAGCATAAGGAAGTCCTAAAGATGCTAGTGCAGCAAGTAATAAGTAAACAGTTTGAATGCGTTGTATCAAAGTATCTTTATTTTATTTGCAAGCAAAAATAAGTTTCATTTTGTGATATTGCTAAGAAAACTTTGAAAATAAAATTGTATCATTGTCTTGTAATTGCTTAAAAAGCTCTCCGCTTGTTAATTAGTTACTTCATTATTTGTATCAAATTCTTCTTTTGATACGCAAGAATCACCCGATTACTAATTTACCACAAATTAAATGTTTGACATTTCAGAATTAAAAGCAAAGAAGCTTCCCGAACTTCAGGAAATTGCCAAAGGGATTAACGTTCCAAAATATAGAACTTTAAAAAAATTAGATCTTGTTTATAAAATTTTAGATCTACAGGCCGCAGATCCTACAAAGGTAGAGGCCGCTGCACCTAAGGAAAGTGAAGACAACACTGAAGTAGCTAAGCCCAAGCAAGAACGCAAACCAAGAGCTCCTAGAACTCCAAAACCATCAAATGATGATAAAAAAGAAAGTTCTAAACCATCAAAAGATACTGCTCCAAAAAAGGAGGCTGTAAAGCGTGAGCCTGCCAAAGGAAAAAATACAGATGATAAGTCTTCGCAAAAAAGAGATCATCAAAAAGATAATCGTAATGACAATAAGCGTTCTAATAACGATAACCGTCAAAGCAACGATAAACGTCAATCACGCGATTCCAATAATCGTAATAATAACCGCAATAATAATCGCAATAACCGTAACCAGAAGGATGGTAACAACAACGGCAACAAAGATAGTCGCAATAGATATAGAGAACCAGACTATGAATTTGACGGAATTATTGAGAGTGAAGGCGTACTAGATATAATGCAAGATGGCTATGGCTTTTTGCGTAGTTCTGATTATAATTATCTAGCCTCGCCAGATGATATTTATGT
>CAWUIT010000375.1:0-2403 GCA_963922345.1 uncultured Dokdonia sp.
GTATCGCGTTTTGCATATAAATCAAGATTATCTTGAACATAAGCTAGTGCTTTATCATAATCACCCATACTTACAGCAACAGAGGCTAGTGAATGATTTGCAAAAAAAAGCCCTCTCTTATTTAGAGGATCTTCCCGATCAGATAGTGATACTGTAGTTTCAAAGTGACCTATGGCTTTTTCGAATTCGCCTTTCTGCATATAATAATTGCCTAATGCTATGTTTGAAGTGGCAATCCCATATTTATTATTATGCTGTGTAAAGATCTCATTTGCTTCTTGCGCATAATCCTTAGCAACATCTGGAGAGGTGAACATTGTGTGTTCACTAAGGATTATTAATTGTTTAGCTCGTAAAGTATCATTTTCTGTTTTATCGATGATTTTAAGTAAACTATCTACGACTCTCTGCTGCTGAGCAGTAACTGCTCTCACCCCAAAAGCCATTAAAAGAATTATAAAATATAAGGATCGCATACCATTAAATTTTTCTAATATACTCTTTTTCAAATACATAAATCAAATGTGAAAGATATAGTACAGCCTAAGTAATTAATATGTAGACTTAAATAGTAACAGTTTATTACGCTTTCGCGAAAGCGTAATAGTCATCATAATATATTATCAAAAAGCTGCAGAGTAGATTTTTACTAAGAATATTATCTCAAACAACGTACATTTACAAAAAAATCACGTGACATTTATTCGGACTACAGAAACGGACTCAAACTACGACGACCTTGAGAAGATGACAACTCAAGAAATTCTACAAGGAATTAACAGTGAAGATCAAACAGTACCTCAAGCCGTAGCAAAAGTAATACCCAACATTAAGCGATTAGTCAACGAAATTGTTCCAAAATTAAAAAGAGGCGGTAGATTATTTTACATAGGTGCCGGCACGAGTGGGAGGTTAGGAATAGTAGATGCTAGTGAATGTCCTCCCACGTTTGGTGTATCCAAAGATCTTGTAATAGGCATAATTGCTGGAGGCGATAAGGCTATAAGAGATGCCGTAGAGTTTGCCGAAGATAGCACACAGCAGGGATGGGAAGACTTGAAAAGCCACAAAATCACGGCAAATGATGTAGTGATTGGTATTGCAGCATCAGGTACGACACCATATGTTATTTCTGCATTAAAAGCTTGTAACAATAACAATATTACAACGGGCTGCATAACTTGTAATGCAGGTAGCCCGCTATCTAGCGTGGCCTCTTTTCCTATAGAAGTGGTTGTAGGTCCAGAGTTTATTACGGGAAGTTCTCGTATGAAAGCTGGGACGGCTCAAAAACTTGTTCTAAATATGATATCTACTGCATCTATGATTCAACTAGGTCACGTAAAAGGAAATAAAATGGTTGATATGCAACTTAGTAACGATAAGCTCGTAGAACGGGGAACGAAGATGATTGCAGATCAATTACATATAGATCAAAAGGAGGCGGCGCATTTACTTATGACTTATGGAAGTGTCCGTAAAGCAATTGAAAACTATGCACACAAATAAAGAAAAATTATTAAAGGGGATTAAGCTTATGGGTGGCACCTTAGTGCTACTAGTTACAGCTCCTATAATCTTGAATTCTTCATTTAAAAATCAAGAACACCCTCTATTTATTCCGGTTTTAGGAATAGGAATTATTCTCTTTATTGCCGCTATTTACTTTGGATTTAAAGGAATAAAAACTCTGATGAGGGCTTTATTTAATGACTAGATAGATGTATTTAGATGCCCTCTCGCTTTGGAACTGGAGTTGAAGGATTATATCCAAAACCTGATATTTCAAGTTGAACATTCAAGGTTTGCATCATATAACTTATTATAGCATAGTGATGCGTTGCGTGCGTATTGGCTTGTGCAAGAATACTCTCGAGTGTATATAATATCGTTTCTTTACCCTCACCTAGATTATCCGTAACTTTCAGTAAGTAGTCGGCATCAGCGCCTATGAATGATTCAAGCTGTTTTTGGATTTCATAGATTTTATTTTTTGCAGACTCCCTACAAGTTGAAATTACTTCATCTCGCTTTCTAGCTGTAAGGTCAATAGTATTACTGTTTACTCCTTGTATAATACAATCAAAAAAATCAAGTGAATGCCTAATATGTGAGCCTATACTACTATAGTATGGACCTATAGAAACATTAGTATACGTATCATCAGAAATCGCATTAATTAAACGTACAGCATTAGTTAAATTATTATTTATAGTACGTACAATTCTCTCTCTCATAACAAAGCATTTTTGTCAAATATAGTGCTTAGAAATATGATTGGCGAAAGAAGTCTATTTTCCTATCCTTTTGTTTAAGTAAAAACTCAACCCTGATATTTCATTTTCATTCATAAAAAAAGCTCCAATACGCGTTGTATTGGAGCTTTAAAAAGGCGGCGACCTA
>CAWUIT010000376.1:0-2399 GCA_963922345.1 uncultured Dokdonia sp.
GTGTACGTTCTCCTACTCCTGCAAATACAGAAAGACCACCGTGACCTTTTGCAATATTGTTAATCAACTCTTGGATAAGTACTGTTTTACCTACTCCAGCACCTCCAAATAATCCAATTTTACCACCTTTTGCATAAGGCTCAATAAGATCAATTACTTTAATACCTGTAAAAAGTACCTCTGTAGATGTAGAAAGATCTTCAAATTTTGGTGCACTACGATGAATTGGTAAGCCAGCGTCACCAGACTTAGGAAGATTATTCATGCCATCAATAGCATCTCCAATTACATTAAAAAGACGTCCATAAATATCAGCACCTACAGGCATCTGAATAGGAGCTCCAGTTGCTACTGCATCAACACCACGACTGAGACCATCAGTAGAGTCCATTGAGATTGTACGAACTGTATTCTCACCGATATGAGATTGAACTTCAAGAACCAATAAGGTGCCATCGGTATTTGTAACTTCTAGTGAATCGTAAATTTTTGGTAGTTCAGAACCGCTTTCAAAAGCGACGTCTACTACTGGGCCAATAATTTGTGCAACTTTACCTGTAACGTGTGACATTAGTTTCTATTTAATGTTTAATAAATCCCAACCTTTCTGGGAGCGAAAAACTTATCATTTTTCATCGCGCAAAGATACTGTTTAATATTTTATACAGAAATAGGATTTTAAAGTTTTTAGTGAGCTTTTTAACGGTAATGTGTGAGTGTGTTTTTTTGCTTTCGCGAAAGCGAAGAATTATCTAAATTAATAGTCGTATTGAAGTGTTGCATGCACAGAGTTTAACTATAAAAATCCTTATATTAGAATAAATTAAGAACCTTGCTATGGGGATATTTCGATACTATGATTTAGGAATTTCGGAAGTTTTTATTTTCGATAATTTTTTCATTAATCAAATCCGAGAAGGAGTTGTTGTAACTCCAGATCATAACGAAGCGGTACGAGCCGTTATTGACGAGCATTTTACAAATCGCAAGGTAGTTTATATATCAAATAGGCATTTCTCCTATACGGTAGATCCATTAACCTACATGGGCACTTCAGAAATTCACAATCTAATTGCAATTGCTATTGTTTCTGAAGAGCCTTTAAAACGTACCATTGCAGAATATGAAAGTCAATTTTACAACAGACCCTTTCGTGTTTTTAAATCATTGAGTCACGCGATGGAGTGGGTACGCGAAGTACTTAATGATTAATTACAGCTTGCTTATTCTACAGTGACAGATTTTGCTAGATTGCGAGGTTGATCTACATTTTTACCTAGCATCAAAGCGATATGATATGATAGTAACTGTAAAGGAATAGTTGCTAGAATAGGTGTAAGTGGCTCTAAAGTTTCTGGAATCTCAATAACGTGATCTGCTAATCGCTTTACCTCTTCGTCCCCTTCTGTTACGATACCAATTATTTTACCGCTACGGGCTTTTATTTCTTCAATGTTACTTACTACCTTCTCATAATGCCCTTTTTTCATGGCTATTACAAAAACAGGCATCATCTCATCTATAAGGGCAATGGGACCGTGCTTCATTTCGGCTGCAGGATAGCCTTCGGCGTGTATATATGAGATCTCCTTGAGCTTTAAAGCACCTTCAAGAGCCACAGGGAAGTTATACCCTCGACCTAAATAAAGAGCATTGGGGGCGTCCTTGTATTCCTTTGCTACTAGCTCTGCTTGGTCATTACATAGTAATGCCTTTTCTACCTTAGAAGGAATGCGTTCGAGTTCTTGAAGATATTTTCTAAATTCAGAATCTGGCATCCTACCGAGCGCTTGAGCAAGTTTTAAAGCAATCAGAGTAAGAATTGTTATTTGCGTGGTAAAAGCTTTAGTCGAAGCCACACCTATCTCGGGTCCAGCGTGAGTATAAGCTCCAGCATCTGTAACTCTTGATATTGAAGAGCCTACGACATTACAAACACCAAATACAAAAGCACCTTCTTCCTTAGCAAGCTTGATAGCTGCCATGGTATCTGCCGTTTCTCCACTCTGTGATATCGCAATGACAACATCATCTTTATAAATGACAGGATTTCTATATCTAAATTCTGATGCGTATTCTACTTCAACAGGGATACGAGCAAATTCTTCAAAAATGTATTCGCCCACAAGACCAGCGTGCCAGGACGTACCGCAGGCAATGATTAGAATACGACGTGCATTTTTAAACTTCTCAATATTATCATCCACTCCAGCCATACGTATGATGCCTTCTTTTACAAGCATACGTCCTCTAAAAGTGTCTTTTATTGCTTGAGGCTGCTCATAAATTTCTTTGAGCATGAAGTGATCATAACCGCCTTTTTCAATTTGTTCTAAATTGAGTTTTAATTCTTCTATATATGGATCTACTAATGAGTCGTCTTTTATCTTACGTACCTT
>CAWUIT010000377.1:0-2390 GCA_963922345.1 uncultured Dokdonia sp.
TAATTTGCTAGAGACTTGAGAGTATCTGTTGCATTTCCTACGGCGACGCCTAGTCCAGCCCTGCGTATTAACTCATCATCATTGTGATTATCACCAAAGGCGATAACATTCTCTAGACCAAATGTGAAGTTTGCTTTTAGTAATGTATCAAGTGCAACCGCCTTATCAATATACTTTGGAGTGATCTCTAGATACGTGTCTTTTGATCTGTAAAAATGTACACTATCCAAATAAGTAGGTCTTAGCAAATCTATAATAGTATCTAAGGTTTCTGGAGTACCCATACACATCAACTTATGGATTCCAGAACCGTTTTTGTCAAGAAAATCTAGAGTCTCCTCAATAGGCTGTATTTGCGGCGTATCGCGGGTGGTAAATATCTCGTGTTTTGTGTGAGCGTCTTCGCTAGCTGTAAACCAGTTTTCGTGACTATAAATGCTCAGATTATAAGAATGTTGTTTATGATGTTCAACCAGAGCACGTAAAACGTCGATGGTAAATGTATTACTCTCAATTATTTCAGAATCTGTCCCAATAATCAAACCTCCATTAAAGGCAATTAAAGGACTTCCCAAGATCCCTAAACCTTCTTGCAAATACCTCATAGCTTGAGGTGGACGGGAAGATGCAAGGATAGTGGTTAATCCCGCTTTCGCGAAAGCGGAAACAGTTTCCTCACTCAACCATCTTTCTGCATTTAACAAGGTGCCGTCTATGTCTGAACAAATTAATTGGATAGTTGATTTCATAGTTTACTAAACTAAAACGGCGAACTTAAATAGCTCGCCGTTAAAAATTTTATTAATCGAATTTTAACTCTGTATTAGCACCCATTGCCCTTTTGTAATAAGAGGTTCTGCTTGCTTGTATTTTACTTCTTTAGTCTCACCGCTCATTACATTCTTGATGGTAACACGATCATTACGGCCTATTTTAGGTTGAGAGCGCACTATAGTCTCAGTAACTTGCTGTTGCTGGGGTTGTGTATTTCCCGCAGCGCGTGATTGTGCTGAGCGCTCATCCATATTAGGAATTTCTTCCTTTTGTGTTTGCGTTTGCTCACGTCGCTCACGTATTTGAGCGGCATCACTCACCTGCTGCTGGTTACCCTGAGGGATCTCTCCTTTAAATAAGAAAGATATAACCTCTTTGTTTACCTTATCAATCATTGCCTTGAAAAGCTCAAAAGCCTCAAATTTATAGATAAGTAGTGGATCTTTTTGCTCGTGAACCGCTAGACGTACGCTTTGCTTAAGTTCATCCATTTTACGTAAATGATTCTTCCAAGCATCATCAATAATCGCGAGGGTGATATTCTTTTCAAAATCAGTTACTAATTGTTTACCATCAGAGTCGTAAGCTTCTTTTAGGTTCGTCACAACGCGTAATTCTTTTGTGCCATCTGTAAAAGGCACTACGATACGCTCAAATTTTGCATTTGGATCTTCATATACTCTTTTAATGATTGGGAATGCCAGCTCTGCATTCTTGCTCATTTTATCTTTATAGTGATCAAAAGCAGCTTTGTAGATAATATCAGTGAGTTCTTTTGCTGATCTGCTACTAAACTCATTTTCACTTACTGGGCTCGTCATTGAGAAGTAGCGTATAAGCTCAAACTCAAAGTTCTTATAATCCTGCGCTTGTTTGTTTGCCTCTACGATGACCTCAGAGGTATCATAAATCATATTTGCAAGATCTACGCGTAAACGCTCTCCATACAATGCATGACGACGACGCTTGTACACAACCTCGCGCTGCATGTTCATCACATCATCATACTCTAAAAGATTTTTACGCACTCCAAAGTTGTTTTCCTCTACCTTTTTCTGAGCACGTTCAATGGATTTTGAGATCATTCCGTGTTGGATTACCTCACCTTCTTTAAGACCCATTCTATCCATCATCTTTGCAATACGCTCAGAACCGAAAAGACGCATCAAGTTATCCTCAAGTGATACATAAAACTGTGAACTTCCTGGATCACCCTGACGTCCAGATCGACCTCGTAATTGTCTATCTACACGGCGAGAGTCGTGACGCTCTGTACCTATAATAGCAAGACCACCGGCTGCTTTTACCTCGTCAGAAAGTTTAATATCTGTACCACGACCTGCCATATTTGTTGCAATAGTTACTACTCCCGCATTTCCAGCTTCGGCAACAATATCAGCTTCTTTTTTATGAAGCTTTGCATTCAAAACATTATGAGGTATTTTACGCAGGGTAAGCATTTTACCTAATAATTCTGAAATCTCCACAGAGGTTGTACCTATCAAAACAGGTCTTCCTGCTTTAGACAACTCTGTTACTTCATCAATTACAGCATTGTATTTCTCTCGTTTTGTTTTGTAAACAAGATCGTCTTTGTCTTCTCTTGCAATAGGACG
>CAWUIT010000378.1:0-2365 GCA_963922345.1 uncultured Dokdonia sp.
CCTCAACAGTTTTCAAGACTGCCGCATTCGACCACTCTGCCATTTCTCCTTGAGTGCCTCATCCAACTATTTGCTTGAATGCGGGTGCAAATATACAGTCCTTTTTTAGTTAGTAAAACTTTTTGAAGAGTTTTTTTAAGAAGATTTTGAAAGTCTTTTGTTTCCAATAATTTAGCTTTTAAAAAACAGTAATAAAAAAGTAAACCCTATATATCACGGCAATCCCACACAATTTTTTTTTCTAAAAAATTTTATCTTTACACTAGAGGGAAGTCAATGAAATCAAATTACACTATTTGCTACTTCAGCAAAGCATCAAAAGATCTGAGTGAGGAATCTATTCACGAGATTATAGCTTATTCGAGTGAGAAGAATAATATTCGGGGCATAAGAGGCATATTATTGCACTCATTGGGTAATTTTTTTCAAGTTCTTGAAGGCGACAGAAAAGTATTGCTCGACCTTTATGAGAACAAGATAAAGCTAGACAAAAGACATCACAGTATATTTGAGGTAATCAATAAAAGTGGTAGTGATCCTATTTTTACAAAATATAGCTCAAAATTTGAAGCCGTAGATGATAGTGAGCAATTAAATGAGATCAAAGCCTACCTTGCAAAGCACTCCATTCACTCTTCTACCTCAGATAAAATATCACGACTACTCAAATCTTTTATAATAGTAGATTATTAAAAAACAATATCTCATTAAAACCACAAAGCCTTTTCTAGTACAGAAAAGGCAATGTTAATCTCTAATGGACGCGTTGTATGATTATACATTAAATAAGAAGTGCATCACGTCTCCATCTTGTACAATATATTCTTTTCCTTGCACTCCAAGTTTGCCTGCTTCCCTCACCTTAGCTTCACTACCGTAAGACACAAAATCATCGTATTTAATAACCTCTGCGCGTATAAATCCTTTTTCAAAATCTGTATGTATCACTCCTGCTGCCTGTGGTGCCGTAGCACCTATGGTAACGGTCCAGGCTCTTACCTCCTTCTCTCCCGCTGTAAAATACGTCTGCTGGTTAAGCAACTTATAAGCGCCACGTATTAAGACTGCGCTACCTGGCTCCTCCAGACCTATGTCTGCAAGAAACATCTGGCGTTCCTCATAGTCGTCCAGTTCCGTGATGTCTGCTTCAGTGCCTACTGCAAGTACAATTACTTCTGCGTGCTCATCTTTTACAGCTTCACGCACGCGGTCTACATAATCATTACCAGATACCGCAGCACTCTCGTCTACATTGCAAACATACATTACTGGCTTATCTGTAATAAATTGTAGTGGTTTTACATACGTCTCTCTAGTATCATCATCTATAGCTATTGCTCGTACAGATGTACCAGCCTCCAGACCTTTCTTGATTTTAAGAAGCGCCTCCTCTTCTGCCTGTGCTTCTTTATTACCTGTGCGAGCGGCACGTTTTACTTTTTCAAGTTTTTTGTCTGCTGTCTCAAGGTCTTTAAGTTGTAACTCAATATCAATGGTTTCCTTATCTCTTATTGGATCTAAACTCCCATCTACGTGCACAATATTGTCATTATCAAAACAACGGAGTACGTGTAATATGGCGTCTGTCTCTCGTATATTACCTAAAAACTGGTTTCCTAAACCCTCTCCTTTACTGGCTCCTTTTACTAAGCCCGCAATGTCTACAATCTCCACAGTGGCAGGGACAACACGTTCTGGATTAACAAGCTCCTCCAACTTAGCAAGTCTGGGATCTGGGACATTAACTACGCCTACATTGGGTTCAATTGTACAGAACGGATAATTAGCACTCTGCGCTTTAGCATTCGATAAACAGTTAAAAAGGGTTGATTTACCCACATTAGGCAATCCTACAATTCCAGCTTTCATATAATATAGATTAAGAGTACGCTTTCGCGAAAGCAGAAAACGCTTCTACTTTTTTCAGGCTGCAAAGATAAATCTATTTTAGAGATTTACACGGTGAAGCTCACAGCGATCTCGAGGTGTAGTTTGTGTTAAATTAAGTTAATCGACGCCATTCTAGATAAACTTTAATAAAGACTTAGTAAAGCATTATCAATATGTTGGGCACGTACCACGCATTATCTGCCTAATTTTAAATTATTAAGAAACAACTAAAAAATACATCATGAAAAATATAGCATTTACAGCAGCAATCGCCATTATGACTATAGGTGGATTGCAAGCGCAAGAAAAAGTTGAAAAGACAACAACAACTCGTACTACAGTTAAGTCTTCTTTGGGAGATGAGACTGTTTATAAAACAGTAAAAGAAACCGCGGTGACGCCCACTTATCTTGATCCGTCTGATGAAGGTCAAACAAACCAATCCTTAGAAACAGGCAATACCATCATTAAGAGA
>CAWUIT010000379.1:0-2355 GCA_963922345.1 uncultured Dokdonia sp.
GTTGCTCCAGACGCGAGTAATGCGATAATCACTTTGGTCAGCGTCTGATTGGTCATTGTGAGCGTGACTTCGGTTTTAATGCCGTCATCATCTACAAGGCTGGACACAATATCTTTAATACTTTTTCCCATTAGGATTGCTGGCTAGTAATAGGTTCATTCATATCTAGGGAATTAAATAGCGCTTCACTTACTGATGTTAATTTCAGATATTTCATCACGCGCTCTTGAACTTTTTCATCATAAATTCCTGTCACGATTCCAGCCCAACCGTAATTGCGCAACAAATAGATTTGCAGTCGCTCTACGTTTTTTCCTTTGCTTCCCAGTTGCAAAGGGAACTCATCTGCTACTGGTTTTTTAGGTTTTGTTTGGGGCTTTGGTGCGCTTGTCTTTACTTCAGGAACAGGCTTTTTGGTTTTAACCACTTTCATTTGCGGTTTTGGTGTAGCTGGTTTTGGTTTTAAAATTTCGGTTTTTAAAACTGTGGCGACGGCTTGCTTCTGTTCTTCAGCATCTTCTCGTTTGCTTTTTAGTATTTGATGAGCGACTATGCTTAAGCCTAATAAACCACCTGCAATGCAAACTATTTTTACGACGTTCTCCTTTTTCATTTCCCCATCATTTTCAGCGCTTTGCGCATTCCTGCAATGTCTTTTTCTGTAAATTCAGATTTGCCCAAGCGCTTTTTTGCTGCTTTTAACGTGAGTGGTCCGAAAACACCATCCACGCCATCACGTTTTGCTCCAGATTTCCCGAGATTCTCTTTGTAAATCTTCAGATACGCCTGCAAGATTTTTACATCTTGATGACGCGTTTTATACTTTAAAGGATAGCCAGTCTTCACATATTTTATTCGTGGCTTTGATACAGAGCTAGATGATCCAGAGCTCGTAGAAACTGGAATAGTTGTATGGACAGGAATAATTTGAGGCGAGCTGTCCTTATTCTGAGCCAGATCAACTTCTTTAGCTTCCTTCTTTTTCTTATAATACATATATGCGACCGCGCCGCCAGCTAGCACAACGATGACGCCACCTACAACAATGAGATCTTTGTTTTGTTCAAAAAATGTCTTCTTCGGTTTGGTTGCAATTTTCTTCATAGTTATTGAGTTTGATAATTTGGTAATTGGCGCACTGGATTATGCACATATTTTTTCATTTCTGACGCGCTCAGAAAGCTTGACAGATGTTTCCATAAATCTTGTTTGTACAGCTTCCAATACGCTCGTGAAAGACTAGCGACTTGTGTTTTATCGCGTAATCGCTTGGAAAAAATCTCTTTTACAATAGCCTCATCATCATTAAAAGTTCCTTTGGCATTTTTCAGTTTTTTTGCAAAAGATTGAGCCGTGCCTTCATCCAAAATTTTAATCTTTCGTGGTGCGATCCATCGCTGTACATTAGTTAGATAATTCATATCAAACGGTTTATTCCAGTTAGGCTCTCGCTTAATGGTTGCTTGATTGCTTGTGGACACTTGTATTCCAGATCCTATGTCTTTTCCGATTTTATGTTGCGATGCTTGATTTTCTTTTTTCCGCTTTCGCGAAAGCGTAACAAATACACCTACCGTAACTGCCGCCATTGTAGCGCCACCTATCATCCACCATCCTGTTTTGGTAATTTTCATTCTTTAATTTTTAAGCTGTTCTATAATTGGGTATTTGCCCGATGATGTTCAGGATAATTTTTATCTCATCTTCTGAAAGTCTGTCTTTAATAGTATCAATCAAGTTTGTTGAATACGTGCTTTGATAGGCTTTGGCCACCTGTGACACCTGCACTTTGTCTTTCAGTTTTCTGAAAACCGCATACACCGCATCGTCATCATCGCCGCCTTCGTACCACGCGCCCCAAGCTCTATGAATCTGTTTTGCATAGCTGGTCGCACTGCTCTCGCTCATCGCGATCACTTGACCGTTGACATTCTGTAAAACCTTTGTGAGATAGTAAATGTCAAAGGCATTTTCTGCGTCCAGATTATTTGCCGTGGTTGCCAGTTGTTTCTTTATTTGGGTCAATAGTTTGCTTGTTTTTTGATCACGTTTCCGCTGGCGTATGGATAGAAATGAGCTTCCTACAATTAAAATTCCCACAGCGCCACCGCTTATTTTATAGATGAGCTGTCTGTTCATTTGCTTAATAATTTAGCAGCACGTCCAGCTGGTGTAAGCATTGCGAGATCTGTGATATCCGCATCCTTAGTCGCGTTTCTCAAAACAACCACAATGAGAATGAGCGTAATCGTGAGAATAACAGGAACACCAATCGATAAAATCTTCGTCAAGCTCTTACCCAGACCAAAAATGTTACCGCCTATTTCTGAAATATCTGCAATAGACCTGGTTGCC
>CAWUIT010000380.1:0-2353 GCA_963922345.1 uncultured Dokdonia sp.
AATTTTACAGGCGTACACGATTTTACTGCGAGCCAGATTATACAAATGAGCCAAGTGGTGCGTGATCGTATCAATGAGAAATACCCGAATCAATTTATCCATCCAGAAAATACGACCATACGTGATGTTACCCATATGTTGTGGACAGGAAACCCTATTGATCCAACATCAGATGGGCGTAATGCGGTTTTTTATGGGGATAAAGCTATTGATCGTAGTCCTTGTGGTACAGGAACTTCTGCGAGACTTGCACAATTGCACGCCAAAGGGGAATTGCAAGTGGGACAGCCGTTTACACACGAAAGTTTTATAGGCTCAAAATTTATAGGATGTGTTGAAGAAGAAACGAAGGTGGGAAATTATAAAGCGATTATTCCAAGCATAAAAGGGTGGGCACGAATTTATGGACATAATACGATTACAATAGATGAGGAAGACCCGTATGCGTTTGGATTTTCGGTGATTTAAAAAGTAGATTGTTTTACATATGAGCAAAGAAATTATCATCATTGGCGGTGGCATTATAGGATTATCCTGTGCGTACTTTTTACAGAAGTCAGGACATCAAGTGACAGTAATTGATCAATCTAAGATGGATGCTGGAGCCAGTTATGTGAATGCTGGATATATGTCGCCTAGTCATCTTATTCCTCTAGCAGCTCCAGGGGTGATGAAACAGGGGTTAAAATGGATGTTTAATTCCAAGAGTCCGCTTTACATCAAACCTCGATTAGATGTAGATTTTTTAAAATGGTCGCTAGCGTTTAATAAATCTTGCTCTCAAAAACACGTCAATCGTGCTATCCCTGCAATGAAAGAAATTGCTGTTTTAGGTAGAGACCTTTACCATCAGATAAAACAAGAAGAAGGATTCTCTTTTCAACTTGAAAAAAAGGGATTGTTAATGCTTTGCAAGACAGAAAAGGCATTACACCACGAAGATGAACTTGTTGAAATCGCAATAAAAGAGGGACTCCAAGCGAGAACTATAGATGCAAGCGCGGTAAAAAAGATGATGCCAGATACCACGGTAGATGTTATAGGGGCTTCTTATTTTGAATGTGATCATCATAGTACCCCAGGTGAGTTTATGAAAGAACTTAAAACGTATCTCCAAGCAAGCGGAGTCACAATACGCCACGATGAAAAGGTAACTGATATATCTACCAGTAGCGGTAAGATTTCTAGAATTGAGACTACTAAGGAAACGCTCAAAGCAGATGAGTTTGTACTAGCTGCGGGAAGCTGGACGAGTATGCTTTCGCGAAAGCTAAACATCAATCTCCTTCTTCAAGCAGGTAAGGGATATCGCATTCAAACTACTAAAGAAACAGGAATCACCTATCCATCTATACTTGCAGAAGCAAAAGTGGCCATTACGCCTATGAACGGCTTTACGCGCTTTGCTGGAACGATGGAAATTGCTGGGATCAATCAAGCTATCAATAAAAATCGGGTACAAGCTATTGCCGAAGGGGTACAGCGCTACTTCCCAGAGGTGCACATTACTCAAGAAGAAAAGGAAGAAGCGGCGTGTGGCTTGCGTCCTGTTTCGGCAGATGGGATGCCATATATTGGGAAGAGCTCAAAGTGCAAAAATCTCACCATTGCTACAGGTCACGCGATGATGGGGTGGAGTCTTGGTCCGAGCACAGGAAAGCTAGTTCAAGAAGTCATTGACGGAAAAAGACCCAGTATGGCTCTAGATATGTTTCATCCCGACAGGAGGTTTTAGCGTTATGTTGTAAGCTAGAAAATGCTTTAGGGAACATTACGCTTTTGAGCTTTCGCGAAAGCATAAAAATTCTCTTATCTTTACAGCAATGAATGCACAGGGCTGGATATACTTACCACTACTTCTTAATTTCCTCATAAAGAGGAACCCTGAATAGATGTCTTACTTATAAATTAAGTAACTTTAAGACAATCTAAATTTATAACAATGCCATTTTACCATAAACTGGGAGAAATTCCCCATAAACGTCATACGCAATTCCGGAAACCAAACGGAGAATTATACTCAGAACAGCTCTTTGGAACCATAGGTTTTGATGGGATGAGCACAAATAGTTATCACGTCTATAGACCTACTCAGGTTAAAGAGATACGCAAGCAATACTCTGTAAAACCAGAAGTTGCTAGAGAAAATAACATGCAATCCTACAGGTTTCGAGGGTTTCAAATTAAACCAGAGAAGGATTACCTAGACAGTAGGAAACCTGTATTAACTAATAGTGATTGTACCATTATTCTAGCAGCACCTCAAGAACGCACGCAAGATTATTTTTATAAAAATACCGATGCAGATGAGCTTATATTTGTCCATAAAGGTTCTGGTAAATTGCGTACACAT
>CAWUIT010000381.1:0-2328 GCA_963922345.1 uncultured Dokdonia sp.
GACTAGGCGTCGCCGTAGGAAATGCAACAGATACTCTCAAGTCTCTAGCAAATTATGTGAGTCCATTTTCAAACAAAGAAAATGCGGTCGCTAGAGCTATCAATAAATTTTTAATAGAAGATTAGGGTCTGGACAATTCTGTTTATAAAATTCTAAAGAATTCTGACTGCTCACCCCTGGATAATCTCCTTTCTTTCCTTGCATATCTGCTATTATTTGAAAATGCAGGTGTGGTGCGTAATCTTTAAGAGCTACACAAACACCACTTGCTTTTTGAGGTCTTGAAGAAATTATTATATCTTATGTATTATACGCAATCTAAATAGGTAACAGATACGGATTTAGTAATAGAAAATATTGTCTGATTAAGGATTAATTGAAAACAAAAAGGAAATTTAAGTATTTAATTCCCTGGGGCTTGATTATTGAATAAATAATATTATAATTCGTTAACACCCAAAATATATTCTTCAACTAATTTATCTTTTCCCAACTTATTTAAAAAATTTAACTGCTTACGAAAATCAACACAAGCCTTTAAATCTTTTTTTCCTGAAAGGACTAAAGTCATTAAATACTTTTCACAATCGACATCATTCTCATTTAGCAAATTAGAAATTATTTCATCATAAGCCTCATTACTATTTTTATTGCTAGAATAGTCATTTGATATCGATATCAAAAGCTTTTTATAAAGTTGGAAAGAATTATCCTTAGGTAATTCACTTATGGTTTTGATAGCCTCTTGATAATTAGAAATTAGAATAAAAATCTTTGCTTTGAAAATACCCGTTCTTTGGATTTCTTTTTTGTCTAATGTTAAACTTTCATATTTGCTTATCAGATTCTCCATCTCCAGGAACTCGCTATATTTCGCGTAATTTATTGTATCATTTGAATTAAAAGAAACATTCAAAAGTTTCGGATACAACTTGAATATTTTTCCTTTCAATTCTTGTTTTTCTGTTACTAAAGTTTTCTCATTAGTTGATAAGCCGCTATCACCCTCAAAACCTGACATTTTATTCTCTTTACAAGAGGCGCATATTAACATTGCCACTAGAGTGATATTTAAAAGTAAATATTTATTAGTCATTGTATCTAAAATATGATGCGTTTATCGAATGAAGAAGAATAGCCTTTTGATATAGGTATTTCTTTGAATAAATAATAAGTAAGATGAAAGTCGATAAGTTTATTTTGAATATCAATAAATTTTTAATAGAAGATTAGGGTCTGGACAATTCTGTTTATAAAATTCTAAAGAATTCTGACTGCTCACCCCTGGATAATCTCCTTTCTTTCCTTGCATATCTGCTATTATTTGAAAATGCAGGTGTGGTGCGTAATCGCCATTTACTTCTGGTGCTCCTAAGGTGGCAAATACCCCACCGGCAGTAATTTTTTGACCTACTACTTTTCCGTCAAGAGATTCAAGACTTAAATGACCGTAAAGTGTGTGAAAAGTATGTCCGTCTTGACTATGCTCTAAGATTATGGTGGGACCATAATCTCCAAAATTCTTATTGTTTTGAAAACTATGAATTTTTCCATTCAGAGGACTTAAAACTTCCGTCCCTGCCTCACACCATAAGTCAATACCCAGATGAATATTGCGCTTATTTAATACATTTTTTGCTTGGAAATAATCTGAGCGATCATATAATGGCCTTTGTTCTAAATAACCTCCGTAAGCAACTTTGGCGTTGTTAGATTTTAGATACTCTTGAAGGAATTTGTGATGATCATGGGGGCGTGTGAGTAATTCTACATCAAGATTATCGTTTGATACAGATAGGTCAAGTGCTGTATATTGTTCTTTAAGATATATTGGATTGACTATGGGTGTAAAATTTCGCGAAAGCGAACTCAAAAAAGTTGATGTCATTGCTCTTATTTGACATCAAAAATACGATTTAGATATTCATACAAAAAGCAGCCATAGCTGCAAATAAAAAGACAATTCTGATTGATAAATTATTGTAATACTACATCGCTATACTTTGCATTTATAGTAATGGTATTACTTGTAGTTCGCGATTTATGAAAGCCACTCACCATCTCTGTAGCACCGTTCTTCATAGACTGTGTCTCGAGCTGTTTTGGAATAAAGAAGTCATTATGGTCTCCACTATAACTAAAATTGAATGCCGCTTGCGGCAGCTTTAACGCAAGATCACTATTCTCTAGAAAAATAGTAAGTGCTCCAAAATTATCTGTCACCTGAGGGATTGATAGTTTTCCAAACGATCCAGAAATCATACCTGCGCCTGTGAGTGTACTTATATTTACGTTACTTGAATTTGAGGTCACTTCAATATTTGCAGC
>CAWUIT010000382.1:0-2326 GCA_963922345.1 uncultured Dokdonia sp.
TCTGGACGGGACTCGAACCCGCGACCCCCTGCGTGACAGGCAGATATTCTAACCAGCTGAACTACCAGACCGTTCCTTCTTATTTTTAAGACTGATGAGGTTGTCTGTAAATTTTCAATATTTCAATTTCCGAACTTTAATTCAGAAAACAACTTGCTTTTGCTTTGTTGCGGGTGCAAATATACACGCCTTTTTTAATCCCACAAATAAAAAAAAGAACTTTTTATAGAAATTTCTGCCGCTCTACTAGAAACGAAGTTAATATAGGTGTGAACCCCTTTTCAATCACAGCGGGAATGTATTTTATACGGTACTGAGCACAGCGCAATTGTAGGTTTTTAAAATATGTTTCAATCGCACTTTTATAAATATCACGTATGTTATCTGCATACAAATTGATTGAATCACCACTCTCAACATCTACAAATTTTCTGGGACTATTATTAAACTCAAAATCATACTCTTTTTCTTGACTATAGGTGTGAAATAAGATAACCTCGTGCTTGTTATATTTTAAATGCTGTAGCGCCTCAAAAAGCTTCTCCTGGGCTACATCATTTTGTAACATATCAGAAAATAAAAAAACTAGAGAACGTCTCTTTAACTTTTCGGCGATAAGGTGTAAATGAGCGTAGGTGTCTGTTTTTTTATTCGCTTTCGCGAAAGCGGGATCCAGCAACCCATTTAATTGATCCAAAAGCATATGATGATGCCTGTCACTACCCTTTTCTCCCGTGTAAAACTCGTAATCATCACTGTAAATACTCAATCCCACAGCATCCCTTTGCTTCTTAAGTAGATTCATAATAGAAGCACTGGCTAGCGCAGAGAAGCTTATCTTGTTGAGATTTGTTACACTATGCGTTTTGACTTCAGGATAGTGCATAGAGCTGCTATTATCTATAATGAGGTGGCACCTTAGGTTTGTTTCCTCCTCATAGCGCTTTGTATATAATCTATCTGTTTTAGCATACAACTTCCAGTCGATGTGCTTTGTACTCTCTCCAGGATTATAAATTTTATGCTCTGCAAACTCTGCCGAAAACCCGTGAAATGGACTTTTATGCATCCCCGATATAAAGCCCTCTACCACCTGCCGTGCTAATAACTCAAGATTCCCAAATCCAGAAGTTTTATGTAATTCTGACTTTATATCCATTTTATAGAAGATAACATTTAGAATAAAACGCAAAAGTGCGGACTAACTCCGCACTTTTTGGTTTATATCATATTAAAAGACGCGAGTTTATCTATCCTTCGTAGACACCATCTACAATTCCGTAGTCTACAGACTCCTCTGCTCCCATCCAGTGATCTCGCTGGAAGTCCTTCATTATTTTTTCAAAAGACTGCCCACAATTATCTGCAAGAATTTGAGCACTGAGCTCTTTAGTCTTGATAATTTCTTTGGCTGTGATTTCTATATCACTCGCCTGTCCTCGTGCTCCGCCAGATGGCTGGTGTATCATTACACGTGCATGTGGCTGTATAAAACGACGCCCCTTCTCTCCTACTGAGAGTAAAATAGAACCCATACTTGCCGCAAGACCTGTACATATGGTAGAGACAGGACTTTTAATCGCTTTAATGGTATCATACATTGCAAATCCAGCAGTTACATAGCCTCCTGGACTATTGATAAAGAGCTGTATCTCATCGTGGCTTTGTGCATCAAGGTAAAGAAGTCTATCTATTACATGCTTAGCACTTTTGTCTTCTACCATCCCCCAGAGAAATATTTTTCTATCGGTAAGCAATTGACTGTCAATTGCGTCTTGTACTTTCATTTTCTTTTCCATACTGATTGCTGCACTGGCAGCTATTTGTTATTTCCACCGTGATGGAAATTTATTGATATTATACGTTGAATAATTTACTGGAATTAGAGGAAATGCCATCAAATTTTCGCGAAAGCATACCCTTCATAATTGTACTCTAAAAATACAAAAAGGCTTAGCATTGCGCCAAACCTTTTCTATAATCTTATTTGAATCAGGTGACTACAATAAACCGTCTATAGCTTCTGTATATGTCGCCTTAGGTGCTACACCTACTTGACGTCCTACTACCTCTCCACCTTTAAACATAAGTACTGTTGGGATATTACGCACCCCGTATTTTGCAGCAAATTCTTGGTTTGCATCTACGTCTACTTTACCTACAACAGCCTTACCCTCGTACTCGCCTGCGATCTCTTCGATTACTGGACCTACCATACGACAAGGACCACACCAAGCAGCCCAAAAGTCTACTAGTACAGGTTTGTCACTGTTTAATACTTGCTCTTCAAATGTTGCATCTGTGATTTCTAATGCCATAACTATAT
>CAWUIT010000383.1:0-2326 GCA_963922345.1 uncultured Dokdonia sp.
CAAATACAGATTTCCATTCATTAATTGTATCACCTTCATTGTTTCTATCTTGGGCTAGGTTTAAGGTGTCAAACGCTTCCTCAGCCATTTCTTTAATTTCATTCCATTTAGAAATGTCTATTTTCTTTGCGGCATTATTTTCATTATTAGTATCATCCGCTATATAAATAGCTGTATTATAGTAAGGGACACTATTTATTGCGTGCGCAAATTTTATATCTGGGAAAGAGGATTCGCTTAAAAATTGAAAAAATCTAATTATAGCTTCTTCTACATTAGATTCAATACCCTTAGTTATATCTAAATACCCTACGATTAGCTCAATTGCGAAGGATGAAATTCCTCCTTCATTGTCAAATGGTTTTAATTCTTTATAATTTTTCCACCATTTAAGTGCTCTCACAATTGAGGTATAGCTTGGATTGGCTTTTCTTAGACTTAGAGAAAAATCAAGATGATTCTCTACACTTGTTATGTATTTACCGCCACCACCTCGTTGTGGTTGCCATACATATCGAACTGGACTGTTAATTGGAACAACTGGAACAATGTCTACCTCTAAGCCTGAACTATTAAATCTGATAGTAATAGATTTGGTATTCCCATCAGCATCGACATCATTAGGGATGTCTTTGGTAGGGTATATTTCTTTTAGGTAATTAACAATATAATCGTGAACTCTCTTCAAATCATTTTGAAGATTATCGTCTCCAGTAACAAAAAGTACCAGATCGATGTCTATAGGATTATCTCCTGTTGCTTTTAAAATTGTGTGTTTTTTCCAGGAACCGGCAAGCAGGTATTTAGATACCTTCATTCCTGTACTTTCATCATTTTTAATTTTGTTCTCTAATTTCGATTTCAGATTATTAATCTGATCACGATATTTAGACATATTATCCTTCTGTAGTTTTATTTTTTCTACAAAATGTCCAATTTCATTATTGTTTAACTTCATCTATTAACAGTATTTAAAATTAATACTACAATACTACGACCTTACTGTGCAGAGTAACCGCATAGTTTTTTAAAGCAATAAAGAGAAATGTTAGTTTGCTTGGTTGAAGTCTTCTACAATTTTGAAAATTACATCAGCCTGCTTCTCTGTAAAAACACCATCTATACCCATACTGTGGAAGTTTTTAAAGGGTGAGTCATATAGTTTACTAGGCTCGATAGTTCCATTTGTGGTTAAGAATTTCTTGATGGTATCTAGAAATTCTATTTGAATTGCATTAAGCTGAAAGTCATTGATAAATTTAGCGAAAGCAGCATCTACCTTTTCAGGACTCAAGCCCATCAATGATATGATAAATTTTACTAGACTAAATTGAGTACCTAATTCTTTTTCAATGGCCTCTTTTTCAATACCACCCGTAAATAAGATATCCTCTAAAGCTTGCAATTCTTCTTTTGTAATTGCTTCACCTTTTCTTATCCTTGATATTGTAATATGATTTTCGTTTTTACGTACCAATTCTTCTAGACGATAAACATTATTTTGAAAAGGCGAAGGTGCATATATAGGATCAGCCTCACTAGCCATACCTCCTACAACAATCTTGTCTTCTATAATATAATCTGCGAAGTCTGTAGTTACATATCGTTGATCAACGGGGTCTATATATTTTACGAGTTCACGCACACCTTTTCTTAGTTTTTCAAGATGAACTATGCCTTCTACTTTCCAGAAATCCTCTTCCAGCGGTAACTTGATTAATGCTTCTTTAGATTTGACAGCTGGTATTGTTGTTTTCTTTAATAGCTTTCTAGATGTACCTACTACTTTTGAAATAGGTATCATAAAGCTATTAATATATTCTTCGCTATTAGGTGTTTCTAGTCTTTTGGTGATTAATGTAAATAGTAATTTGTCATAAAATCTTGCTAGGTCTGTATCCCCTTTTTGCGGCTTTACTAAAGATACCAATTCATCTTCTATACGTTTTGCATCACGTTTTGATAAATGATTCCATATCTCACGATTCTCATTTCCAAATTCGTGTACAATTTCTAATTTCATTTTTACATCAAATCGCTCTAAATCTAATGTTGAAATATCTTTATGCAAGCCATCTAATAATTCAGTTCTAAAACTTTGCAAAGAATGATCATCTTTAAACTGATTACTCTTTAAATATTCAGCAAGACGTAATCGTAAACCAAATAAAATTTCCGTCAAACTCTTTTGTGAGCTTGTTTCTATACCTTCTGGATTTTCATTAAAAAACTCAAAATTTCCGCATAAGTCAAAAATTAAGAAATGTGTTTTGTCTTGTCCTGTTCCAAAAAGATCTGGACGTAGTCGTGAACCACGACCTATCAT
>CAWUIT010000384.1:0-2325 GCA_963922345.1 uncultured Dokdonia sp.
ACACGGGGTGTTGCCACTAGATTTGAGCAACGTTAAAACCATAAGTATGAAAAAGATTTTCTCTCTCAGTTTATTACTGTTGTTCAATTTTGCTTTCGCGAAAGCAATAACTCCAACATATATTACAAGTAAACCCACAAAACCTGCTGTAAAAAAAAGTGACATCGCAAAGGTGACTGTTTACTTAAGTGGAGCTCAAATTGAGCGTACAGCCGAAGTAAACGTGACGCCTGGAACCAGTAGTTTCCTTTTTGACAATTTATCTAATGACATAGATGAAAATAGTATTCAAATTTCTGGATTGGGAAATACGTCTATACTCTCGATAAACTTTGGCATAAACTACCTAACGGAACAGTTAAACTCAATAAAAGTAGATAGTCTCAAGACCGAAAAACTAAGTGTAGAAACTCAAATATTACAAATAAATAGTCTCATAAGTGGCCTACAAAAAGAAGAGGCTGTCATCGATGCAAACCAGCGGCTGGGAAGCAATGTCACAGAAATTGATCTCGTTAAAATTAAAGAGCTTTCTACCTATTATAGACAGCGCATCACAGAAATTAAAAATGCTATTGTTAATGCCCAAATGGAGAAAACAACATTGCAGCGTCGTGTTAATGATATTACAAAACAGTTTAAAGAATTAAATATCACAGAAGAGAAAAGCAAAGGACAGATCACACTAAAACTCAATAGTGATCAACCAGAAACACTACGCCTTAAAATCAAATATAATGTAAGCGAGGCAGGCTGGTATCCAGAATATGACCTGAAAGCAAAGGATATAGACGCTCCATTAAACCTTTCTTACAAAGCACATTTGTATCAAAAGACAGGAATTAATTGGGATGATGTGAACTTAGTGCTTTCTACAGGCGATCCTAATACAAATAATCTAAAGCCAGATTTAGATACGAAATACCTGAATTTTGTAAACCAATACTACCGTAATAATAGTACACCTACTATGGCATATTCTTACAAGTATAATCCTACTATAAAAACAGTCACTGGAATTGTCTCAGACGAAAATGGACCACTTCCTGGAACCAATGTAATTGTCAAAGGCACCTCCATAGGAACGCAATCAGATTTTAACGGGAAGTACTCTCTACAAGTTCAAAAAGGTCAAACACTGGTATTTTCATTTGTGGGTTTCAAGACAATAGAAATCCCTATACACGCAAGTATTATAAATGCAAATCTTGAAGCAGACAATACACTAGACGAAGTCGTAATTACTGCACAAGGCATTAGAAGAGAAAAGAAAGTGCTAGGCTATGCAGTAAGCGAAGTTCAAGCCGAAGATGTATCCAGTCGCCTGCAAGGCAAAGCAACTCGAATATATATACGTGGGGCATCAAGTATTAAAGGTTATGCTCGTCAAAAAACCGCCACTGGTGACACCAAAACCGAAGGTATTACCAATACAAAGTTTGAAATTAATAAACCTTACTCCATAAACTCCGATGGTGATGTTACAGTGATCGAAATAGACAAATTTCAAGTACCTGCGACGTACGAATATTATGTAGCTCCCGCTATCAATGAAAATGTATTTCTCACCGCGTCTATAAAGAACTGGGTACGTTATAGTCTTTTACCTGGTGAAGCAAACATCTATTTTGAAGGAAGTTTTTCTGGAAAAACATTTATCAATCCCTTAGAGACTACAGAGGTCTTATCTATCTCCTTAGGCGTAGATCCCAATGTTGTTGTAAAGCGTAAACAGCTAGATAATTTTAAGTCTAAGTCCTTTATTGGAACACAACGTATTATTGACATGGCATATGAGACCACTATAAAGAACAACAAGTCTAGAGCTATTAGTATGAAGATGGTAGACCGTATTCCTATCTCTCAAAACAAAGAAATTAAAGTAGATGAAATAGAAACGGGTGATGCCATCTACGATGAAGATACTGGTTTAATGGAATGGACCATTAACCTCTCCCCTGCCGAATCCACTAAAAAAGAGTTTGAGTACGAACTTAGGTATCCTAAATACAAAAGGATAAATCTATAGCCTTGGTCATTTCGACAGTGCGTAGCGACGAGAAATCGCATAACTGTGAGCTACTTAACCTTAGCTTGACTATGTGATTTCTCCTTTTGTCGAAGTGACTAGGTCTTCTGATTATTTTTTTTAGTTCATAGTTGTCATTTGTTCTATTCTCCATATTCGCAAGAACACTATCCAATCAAATAGAATTTGTAGGATCCTATCAAATTTTCGCGAAAGCGAAAAAGCTAGTCCTACAGGGGGTTTAGAGCGTTTTTCAATTTTTGGCACGCTCATTGAATTAGCATTAGTAAGCGTAC
>CAWUIT010000385.1:0-2310 GCA_963922345.1 uncultured Dokdonia sp.
AGTTACTTCTTTGGTTTCCATATTCACCTTAGAGACCCTACCGCCCTCAGGAGCAGCACCCCAAGAGGCAATGTACATCACCCCATTATCAATTAAAATACCATTAGGGTTGTCTAAGGCGGCATCATCAAGCCATAAACTCATCGTATCATTTGTATCAAGCATAAAAATTTTTGAGGCGCGAGTGTCTGTAACATATACCTCACCACCTGATCCTATCGCCACATCATTGAGAAATTCAATCTCATCAAGTTTATGCCTCTTTAGGATCTCGCCTGTATTTTTATTTGCTTCAATAAGTACCGTTACGTCTGAGACGAAGAGCTTATCTCCAGCTATCGCGATTCCTTTGGGGTCTTCTAATCCCGTGATAAAGTTTTTATTACTAATTGTACCCTCTAATGTCACTGTTGCGATCCCACCATCACCTGGTGTTTTATCACCCATATAGGATGTGAAAATCAAATCACTTTCTTTATCATATACTGCAGACTCGCAAGCAGGTAAATCTGGCACTTGATGTATAAGTGAAACAGACTGCTGTGCACTTAGATATGCAGTAAAAAATAGTGTGAAGGCTATGGTAAATGTTCTCATAAGTCTAATTTTCGTTTCTTAGTACCGTTATTTTCTCGATTTTATCAGCTTTTACTTCATAAATTAATACCAGTTCTAAAACTTGATCACTACCATACCTTCCCGTTATAGACTCGTGATCGATAACCTTATTACCAAAAACTGTCCTCTTTATAATAGTTGAGTGTAACTCTGGTGATGCTTTAAAATAAGGTTCGTAAATGGCACGAACTTCCTTTTTGCCATCTGCGGTCTGTTTCCCATTTTTAAACTCATAGATAGCTACATCTTCTGTAAAATAACTCATAAAGAGATCGATGTCGTGGGCATTATAAGCATCAAGATTAGCTTGTACAACTGTTTCTGGATTCATTGTTTGCGATTGTATGTTTGTCGAAAGAAAGCAAATAAGTAAGCAGTAAAGGGATTTCATAACTCGGTTTTTTGATCTAGTAGCACAGTAATAGTCCAAGAAGGGTCGGTCTTTTCTACCTCTATATGTTCAGTTCCATCGGTATCACGTGCATATGTAACTGTAATCTCTATATCACCTACTTTTACATTTTCAATACGTGCATTATCCCAAATACTGGGCATTTGCGGTTTTATGGTGATTGTTTTATTAGCAGCGTCTGGTTGTATCCCAAAAAACTGTTCAATAATCGGTACGGCGTATCCATAAATGTTCCACGCTTGAGTGATCATTCCATAATCGGGGGAGACTTCATACATACTGCCTGGTAGGGCATAAGAGAAGCTACGCGTCATTCGTTCAAGATAATTTAATGCCTTATCAGGGTTTCCATATTCATTTTCTGCGATAATTTGTACGGCTGTAGGTAAAGTCATTATAGCTCCAGTATATGAAAACTGCTTACTTCCTTTAAATGAACCATCATCTGTTCCTGCAGACTCGTCCCTATCGATTCCTGTAACAAATACACCGTAGGGATTAACAAACCGTTCTGCAGTTTTGAGTGCCTTTTTTGCTTTGTCTAAAGGTGCTATCCCCATTTCCATAGGTGTATTTACCACCCAATTGTGATGCAATACAAAAGGTCTAGGAGTTGTAGAGGGATTGCGCATAATGGCATCACGAGTTACTTGTAATTCTGTGACTGCCCAAGGTTTATTAAGAGTGTCTGCTCTAATAATCGCATCTTCAATTAATTGTAGAGCTTGCTCATCTGTCCCAATAAAGTCTGCATAACTTTGAAATTGCTCATTCCAAAATTGATCATTTATTTTCTTCTTGAGAAGTAGTGCAGTTTGTTCATATTCTTGCATAAGTGTGTCCTTGCCTAGCACCTTTGCAATTTTTGAAGCGTCCATAAAAGCACGTTGTGTGTAAGCTGCAACATCTATCATCTCACTATCAAGGCCGTGTATTTCCATCATTCCAAAACCGTCTGGGAAACCATTACCATCCTTATCACGCTCGGTCATAAGCCATTTTAAACCTTTTTCAATCGTCGGGAAATAGTTTTCAAGAAATGCTTTATCCCCATTCCAGCGGTAGGTATTCCAAATAAGAGAAGCAAATTGTGGCGTTTCGTTAATGTTTCCTTTATTAAAGACAGCGCCGTTGGTACTCATCTCGTGTATGATACGCCCGTTGCCATTGACCACGCTAGAAACGGAGTCTAATAAAGCAATAGTGTTATAGACAGCCTCGTGTTGACCAATTGCCATATACCCCTTTAGCGCATACTCACTGTCTACCCCAAACCACCA
>CAWUIT010000386.1:0-2302 GCA_963922345.1 uncultured Dokdonia sp.
GCATTGGTAAATATTTTAGCATCAAGCTTTTCAAAAATACCAAGAATACCGTCACGGTCTGCCGTATATCGTACCTGCTCAGAACCGGGGTTAATTCCTAACTCAGACTTCATTTTTAATCCTTTATCCAAAGCTTGTTGTGCAATGGACGATGCGCGAGAGAGATCCTCATAAGAAGAGTTTGTACAAGAACCTATAAGCCCCCACTCTACATTAAGTGGCCATTCATTTTTTGTAGCTTTTTCCGTCATATCAGATCCTACAGACGTAGATAAATCTGGAGTGAAAGGTCCATTAAGTAAAGGACCTAACTCAGATAAGTTAATTTCTATAACTTGATCAAAATATTGTTCTGGGTTTGCATACACTTCTTTATCTGCAGTAAGATATTCTTTAATCTCATTTGCAGCATCTGCAACATCTGCACGCTCTGTTGCACGTAAATAGCGTTCCATCGATTCATCATACCCAAAGGTTGATGTCGTTGCCCCTATCTCTGCTCCCATATTACAAATGGTTCCCTTTCCAGTACAAGACATAGACGTCGCACCAGGGCCAAAATATTCTACAATAGCACCCGTTCCACCTTTGGCAGTTAGGATTTCAGCAACTTTCAAAATCACATCTTTAGGCGCTGTCCAACCTGATAGTTTTCCAGTAAGCTTTACACCTATAAGCTTAGGAAATTTAAGCTCCCAAGCCATTCCAGCCATAACATCTACCGCATCTGCTCCTCCTACACCTATAGCAACCATACCAAGACCACCAGCATTTACAGTGTGAGAATCTGTCCCTATCATCATCCCTCCAGGGAACGCATAATTTTCTAGAACTACTTGGTGTATAATCCCTGCTCCCGGTTTCCAGAAACCAATCCCGTATTTATTAGAAACAGATTCTAAAAATTGAAACACTTCGTTAGAAACGTCATTTGCATTTTTAAGATCTGCAGCGGCTCCTTCTTTAGCTTGGATTAAGTGATCACAATGTACTGTCGTAGGGACAGCAACTTTATCTTTGCCAGCCTGCATAAATTGCAATAAAGCCATTTGTGCTGTAGCATCTTGACAAGCTATACGATCTGGTGCAAAATCTACGTAATCTTTACCACGAGTAAACGCCTTAGAAGGTTTGCCTTCCCAAAGGTGAGCGTATAAAATCTTTTCAGAAAGAGTTAAAGGCTTTCCTACAAGGTCACGAGCAGCGTCTACACGCTCCGCCATACTTGCATAAACCTTCTTTATCATGTCAATATCGAATGCCATATATAGTGTGTTAGATTATTTATTAAGACCGCTAGAAATTGCGGATTACGAAAATACAAAATACACAAAAGATTACCAATAGCTAGCTGCTACAACCTTCAAGGAATAGTACTATTACCAACCTCTTATTTTTAGGGAAGTGAAAATACCATTTTACATAAAAAAATCGCATTAAATTATCAAAATGATAATTTAATGCGATCTCTGTAATAAATTTTATAATTACGCTTTCGCGAAAAATTTTAAAACATTCCTATTTCGTAATTTCCATTGTACGATCCAGCTACGAGCTCACCATCCGTACGCTGAAATTCGAAAATTAAAGAAATTTCCTTTCGTACACGATTGATACTAAGAACACGGAAAAAACCGCTAGCAACATTATTTTCACCTAGAATTATTTGACCTGTAGTAATATTACCTTGTTGAATTTTACCCTCTGTTACTGTTAGGCAGCTTGAGAGCTCTTCCCCTACATGATATGATTTTGTATCTAGTGTATTTGTAGTTGTGGTAAAACTTGCAAAATCTGCATTCTCTGCAGATCCATCATCAGTAAGAAACTGGTTTGAGAGTATTACCTCATTATCTACAGTAACATAAACCGTATTGGTTATATAAGCGGTACTATTAAATTGAAATCCGTTTTCGCCTGCTAGAGCATTGTTAGGAACAGAATCATCTGTCGAACAGGAAAGAAATGTAATTAGGCAGATACCTAATAAAAATTGTAATTGACTTTTCATAATGGCTAAGTAAGATTTGGGATTCTTGCTAGGCAATATTAAGAAAAAGTTTCAATTATGACGATAAAAAACACAATTATTCGATGAAATACACAAATTAGTACTATTGTGTACTCAATTCAATAGGGAGAAAATGCCGGAATGGCTATTTAAGAATCCTATAATATAAAATAATCTGCTCTCAGCTTTCGCGAAAGCGGAATTAAAAAAACTTTAAAATAAGGAGCTAATGATATCTTCAATCTCTAGTCCCTCTGCCTCTGCCTTATAATTTTTAATCATTCTATGTCT
>CAWUIT010000387.1:0-2249 GCA_963922345.1 uncultured Dokdonia sp.
CCAATCGCGCCATTTTTAGGTTTAAGACGCTTTGTCAAAAGTTGTATATCATTTGCACCGTGAAGCAAACCTAAAGTAAATATAGCTAGATAAGCAATGATATTTTCGACCTGACCATCGATCTGAATAGAGAGCCAAAGGAAAAGAAAGGTTATTACGATTTTGATATTTTTCACGGGGTAAAGTTAAATATTTTTATTCTAAGTAGTTTTTTTGTTTAATTATTTTTAAATTTATTTAAACAAAAATAAAAATTATATGAAAACACTAGTACTAATGTCCATGTTGGACAAAATCGCCTCAGACGATTATGTTGCATTTACATTTTTCGTAGGCGCTATGGCTATGATGGCCGCTTCAGCATTTTTCTTTTTATCAATGAGCAGTTTTGATAAAAAGTGGAGAACTTCCATTTTGGTTTCTGGTCTAATTACTTTCATTGCCGCAGTACACTACTGGTACATGAGAGATTACTGGCAAGCTAACACTGAGTCGCCTACATTTTTCCGTTATGTAGACTGGGTTCTTACGGTACCTTTAATGTGTGTAGAATTCTACCTCATTCTCAAAGTAGCTGGCGCAAAAAAAGCGTTAATGTGGAAGCTTATCTTATTCTCAGTTATTATGCTCGTTACAGGATATCTAGGAGAGACTGTATATAGAGAGTCTGCAGCTATCTGGGGACTAATTTCTGGTCTTGCTTACTTCTACATCGTTTACGAGATATGGTTAGGAAGCGCAAAGAAAATAGCCGTAAAAGCAGGTGGTGCTGTACTTTCTGCACACAAGATGCTATGTTGGTTCGTACTAGTAGGATGGGCAATATATCCTATAGGATATATGGCAGGAACGCCAGGGTGGTATGAGAGCTTCTTTGGAGGTTTGTCTCTAGATGTAGTTTATAACCTTGGTGATGCCATAAATAAAATTGGTTTTGGACTAGTGGTCTATAACCTTGCAGTAACTGCTTCAGATACAAAAGCTCTTAAAGATTAGTAAAATTTATTTGTATCTATTAAAAGAGATCATCATTGATGGTCTTTTTTTTTTACGCTTTCGCGAAAGCGAACCAGACAAACACAACTTCTTCTTTAACAATTATTTAAGAAATCAAGAAAAACAACGCACTATATTAGACAGAATCAAAAAACGAAACTCATGATTAAATCATCTTATTTTAAATTGCTTACAGTTTTCTTAGGGTTAACTGTTGTGATCTTCACCTCCTGTAGCGAGTCAAAAGAAGTTGCTCAGACTGAGGATGCCCCTCTGTCTATAGACTATGAAAAATACGAACTAGAAAACGGACTTGATGTAATTTTACATCAAGACAGTAGCGACCCCATAGTATCACTGGCGATACAGTATGCGGTAGGATCAAATCGCGAGAAAACAGGTCGTACCGGTTTTGCTCATTTATTTGAACATATGCTCTTTCAAGAGTCTGAAAATGTACCCCAGGACCAGTTCTTTAAAACTGTGCAGGATGCTGGAGGAACTCTCAATGGAGGAACTTGGAAGGATGGAACTATTTATTATGAAACTGTTCCTAATAATGCATTAGAAACCATTTTATGGTTAGAATCTGATCGTATGGGATTTTTAATTAATACGGTCACAGAATCTGCCTTCGAAAATCAACAAGAAGTTGTTCAAAATGAAAAAAGACAGCGCGTAGATAATAATCCTTATGGTCATACAAGCTGGGTCTTAGACAAGAATATTTACCCAGAAGGTCACCCTTATAATTGGCAAGTTATTGGTGAACTAGAAGACTTACAAAACGCAACAGTAGATGATGTAAAAGAATTTTACGACAAGTTTTACGGTCCCAATAATGCTACGTTGGTACTTGCAGGCGATTTTAAAACTGACGATGCGAAGCAACTCATTGAAAAATACTTTGGCGAGATTAAAAAACGTCAGGAAGTTACACCGTTGGAACCACAACCTGTAACCATCGCAGAAACAAAGAAACTATATCACGAAGACAATTTTGCGCAAGCTCCACAGTTACACAGAGTATATCCCACAGTACAGCAGTACACAGAAGATGCATATGCACTAGACTTTCTATCAGAAATTCTAGCCAGTGGTAAAAAAGCACCTCTATATAAAGTATTGGTGAAGGAAAAAGATCTCACTTCAAGAACCACAGCATATAACAACAGCCAGGAAATAGCGGGTGAATTTCACATCATTATTACAGCAAATAGCGGTGTAGATCTCGACACCGTAGAAGCTGCTAT
>CAWUIT010000388.1:0-2179 GCA_963922345.1 uncultured Dokdonia sp.
TAAAAGTAACACCCGATAAGGACGCACCTATCATCCCAAAAGCAACAAGATACCAGGGTGATTGTTTACCTGCTTTAAAAAAATCTGCGTTAGAGTCTCCCTTGCTTGTTAAGTAGCTTATAAGCATCAAGACACCAAAATATCCTGCAATGAGAAGTAATATTTGAAAAGGCTGCATATACGGTTCGTTAATAGAGTACGAATATACCCTTTTACCTAATTCAAAAAGAAGAGCAAATTAAAACTGTTTTATAAAAACAAGAATAGCTATTGGCACAACCTAACCACAAATAAAAGTTCTCAATGTTGAAGTTATGTTTAGAAAAAACACGTATTACCGCACGAGTGCAATTGCTTTTACTCGTAACGTAGAGATTCTACTGGATCAAGTTTTGCAGCTTTAATGGCAGGAAATAACCCAGAAATAATGGCAATTATGAAGGTGATAATCGTCGCTGCAATGATTGCACCCCAAGGCGTTGTAAAGACAAAGTCTGCAATAGAAGCAATAAGCGCTCCTATACTTATTCCCAAAATGATCCCTGTAAGACCTCCTAATTGACCCACGATAACAGCTTCGTATAAAAATTGGGCCGCAATGGTAGATTTTTTTGCTCCTAGGGCCTTGCGCACACCTATCTCCCTCGTACGCTCAGTTACCGATACGAGCATAATATTCATAAGAGCGATACAACTTCCAAAAATGGTAATAATACTTATCACCCAAGCCGCAACACTTAGAACGCCAGTAATCTCGCTTATTTGATTGATGAGGTCATCACTACGACCTATACCAAAATTGTTCTCCTCTACTGGAGATAAGCCGCGTATATTTCTGAAAGTGAGAATAGCCTCTTCCTCTGCACTATCAATATATTCTGCATCATCTACCATCACACTCACATTGTAATTAATGTTTGGCTGAGTAAACATTGTTCGGGCCACTTGTATGGGTATTAACACGCGTAAGTCTTGGTTATTACCAAAAGTGGCACCTTTCTCTTCAAGCATACCAATCACATTAAACTTTGTGCCACGTATACTTATCGTTTTACCAATGGGATTATCATCCTTAAAAATATTCTTGTAAAAATCACTTCCTAAAATACAGACGCGCGTGTTATTATCGATGTCAAAAGACGTAAAGTTTCTTCCTTTCTCAAGTTTAAGACCTGAGTTATTTAAAAAGTTTTCATTCACACCGAGTACACTTGCTTCGGGATCTGTCTTATCATTTTCATACTTCACCTCTGCACTTCTAGTTCCTTGAAATGAGATTGCCGTTTGCGCCGTAGGATATTGAAATTGTTCTGAAAATTCTTTAACCTGTCTATAGCCTATAACAGGATTAACCACCTGTTTTTCATCAGATCGGCGAGAGGTAAATTCGTAACGCTGTAAGTTAAATGTGTTACTACCCATACTAGCAAAGTCAGAACTTATCGTGTTTTCAAGCGCTTTAACGAGGCTCAAAATCCCTACAAGTGCCGTAATCCCGATAGCAATGATAAAGACAGTAAGAACAGTACGTAATAGTTGACTTCTTATACTATCAAAAGCAATACGAAGATTCTCGCGAAATAATGAAAACATACAGTGAGTTTATAATTCTAGCATCTAATGTACAATAAGACTACTAACTCTTAAAAACGTTACGCAACTTTAAGAAAAATTAAATAGGAACCGCTAGTTTTTTCAAGGAGCACAACTTTCCTTTGTATTTGCTATGGGTATATCCCGCTTTCCATTTCAATTCCTCGTGACGGCTATGCCAGTCCCTGCGGGATTTTCACTACAATCGGGGCTATTGAGCAAGATCAAGTACTTTCTTGGTATTGTGGCAGAGAAGTATGTCAATATCAAAATTGCAAAATCGTTCTTTTAACCCTTCGATTTTTAAGATATTTGTCTCGCGTCTTAGACGTAACAATTAGATGTAAGAGAACCTATGGTTGTTTTACTTTTTTATTTTAAATCCAATTGCATACCCATTTTAGAAAGTCAACTACCTAATGAGCACAAAACCTTCTATACCTAAAGGAACCAGAGATTTTTCACCAGAAGAAGTTGCAAAGCGCAGCTATATTATGAACACCATACGCACGCAGTTTCAGCGTTTTGGTTTTCAGCCTATCGAGACGCCTAGTTTTGAAAACAGCAGCACCTTGATGGGTAAGTA
>CAWUIT010000389.1:0-2168 GCA_963922345.1 uncultured Dokdonia sp.
AAGAAAATACATTGTCTAAGCCATATTTTCTTGATTTCACAATATTTACTTTCATAAATATCTCTTTTTTTATCAAGAGGTTTTGTGAGATGATGTAGCTCGGGTGTTCCTTTCTTTCCTTAGCATTTTTTGCTTCTCGATAAGTACCATATTTCCAACGTAATTCTTTATTGACTGGCTTCTTTTTAGAATAGGAGGTTCCTCCCGTCAAAATCGGAATAGTATTGTCAATTTGCTGTATATAAGTCGTTATGAAATCTTCATTATTAATTGCGACATCTGCATCAAGAAAAAGCAACCATTCGTATTGTGCCATTTCAGCTAGTTTAGCTCTTGTTGCAGTCCTACCTAGATTTTTATCGTTTACAATTCTGATAACCCCAGGATTTTTGGTTAACAACCTATTTACTGTCAAAAATTGCTCAGACGCATCTTCACAAAAAACAATCTCATAATTAATCCCAGATGTAATACATTGATTATAGAGAGCATCTACTAGCTGAGTAATATCTGTATTATATGTTGGAATAAGTATGGAAAGCATTACTAAATTTAAAGCAATATACATTAAATAGAAGCGACCATCATTGTTTCTGATCGTAAGCCGTAATAGGATATTTTATCCTCAGCAAAACGTTCTATGTTTACATTAAAACCAGCTTTTTTTAATCGATCAGCAAGACCATCTCTACTGTAGATGCGCACGTGGTCTTTTTGTCCAAAAGCTCTTTCACGGGCATCTTGACTGGTGATTGACCAGTCTTCATAGATTTCACCATCCTTGAAAGGAGTTTGTAGTAGTGCGACACCGTTTGGATTTAGCACTCTATAAAGTTCCTTGATCGCCTGCAAATCATTTTCAATATGTTCTAGAACGTGATAGCAAATAATTAAGTCTACAGTATCATCAGGTAGGTCAATTTTTGTGATATCAAACTGATAATCTGCTACAAATTCATTTTCAAAGTCCGTTGCATAATAGTGTTCAAGATTACAAGCTTTTATACGGCTATAGAGGCATTTTGGAGGTGAGAAGTGCAATATTTTACCTCTAAGTAAATGATGATCTAATAAATATTTATAAAGTCTTCTACTTCGTGATCTACTACCGCAGGAAGGGCATAAGTGATCTCCACAAGGCAATGTAATAAACTTCCTTAATTTGATAGTGCATATATTACATTGTTGCGCAGTCCCACGGTAGGGTAGAGCGACAAGAGTACGTAAAATATGCTCGTTTTTTCTGAGGAGTGATTTGGGAATTACAGATTTTGCTATACGTTTTAGAAAAGAATACATCGTCGCTTAAACCGTCTTTTGTACCACTTCAAACACCTTGTTCCCATCGCACTTTAAGGTTTTAGATGGATATTTAAGTAAGAGTGCATAGTCGTGAGTGGCCATTAAAATGGTATTTCCATTTTTATTGATTTCTTGTAAAACCTCCATTACTTCTACACTTGTTTGTGGGTCCAGATTCCCTGTAGGCTCATCAGCAAGGATCAATTCTGGATCATTTAGTAAAGCTCTGGCAATAGCAATGCGCTGTTGCTCACCTCCAGAAAGTTGATAAGGAAATTTAAAGCCTTTACTTTTCATGCCTACTTTATCCAGAACAGCATCTATCTTACTATCCATCGCCGTTTTATCCTTCCAGCCAGTAGCTTTTAAAACAAATTTTAAATTTTCAATAACCGTACGGTCGTTAAGCAGTTTAAAATCTTGGAAAACAACCCCTAGCTTTCGACGTAGAAAGGGTATGTTTTTCTCTTTTAATCCATTCAAGTCAAAACCTACAATGTTTCCTTTTCCTTCTGTAAGTGGCAAATCCCCGTAGAGTGTTTTCATAAAACTACTTTTACCAGAGCCCGTTTTGCCTATTAAATACACAAAATCTCCAGGCTCAATAGTAACATTTACCTCAGATAGAATGAGGTTTTCTCGTTGATAAATAGCAGCGTGCGAAAGTTGTAAAACAGGTTCAGCCATAAAAAGTAATTAAGCATTCAAAGTAACACATTTTAGACGGAAACTAGTTCTAGTGTATTTAAATATTTGTAGTCTTTTAGTTGTACACTCATTATGAACAGGGTATCGCTACCCATTTTATATTTGTTCAAAACCTATTTGACAACTTCATATAATTAAGCATTCAAACAGGCGTTATC
>CAWUIT010000390.1:0-2164 GCA_963922345.1 uncultured Dokdonia sp.
CCACCAAATTACAAAAACAAACCCATTGGTTTTTATGGGTTTCCGTAAAGTCAAGGGTATTTTTTAATAGAACCACGTGCTAGGGTATATAAACGTACTTTTCCAAGTACAAGCGAATACAAGTATTTATAATCGTTTGTAATTGGATATCATTCTACCCAAAAAAAATCCCCACTCAATGAGTAGGGATTTCTTTAGTGAACACTTTCGCGAAAGCGAACGTATGTTATTCTGCTATGGTGACAAAGAGGCCTTCGTCTGTTTTAGAAACTTTGGCGGCGCCTATTTTGGTTAACCCTTTAATGCCTTTATCCCACGCCTTGTTGCTCAAGCCAGCAGCTGCTTTAAGGTTGTTTAACTCCTGTGGGCTCTCCTTTTTAAGAAGATCGTGTATCGCCTTTTCATTTGCATTGAGGTCCAGCGCTTTTTTCTCAGGTTTCATCTGTGGGAAAAACAGTACCTCTTGGATAGACTGGTTATTAGTGAGAAACATAATGAGGCGGTCCATCCCTATCCCCATTCCAGAGGTAGGAGGCATCCCATATTCTAGAGATCTCAAGAAGTCATAATCGATAGAGGCGGTTGCCTCATCATCCCCACGCTTTGCAAGTTCCATCTGTGCCTCAAAACGCTCGCGTTGATCTATCGGGTCGTTAAGCTCTGAGTAGGCATTTGCAATCTCCTTCCCACAAACCATAAGCTCAAAACGTTCTGTAAGCTCTGGGTTGTCACGGTGCTCCTTACATAAGGGGCTCATCTCTTTTGGGTAGTCTGTGATAAATGTGGGCTGGATGTAATTGCCCTCACACTTCTCGCCAAAAATTTCATCTATGAGCTTTCCTTTCCCCATCGTCTCATCTACTTCAACACCCATCTCTTTTGCCGCAGCGCGTATCTCATCTTCGGTCTTGCCCAAAATATCAAAGCCTGTAAAATGCTTGATACTGTCTGCCATAGTCACACGTGCATACGGCGCTTTAAAATCGACTTCGTGCTCACCAAAGGTGGCCTTAGTCGTTCCATTTACGGCAATGGCACAGGTCTCGAGCAATTGCTCACAAAACGCCATCATCCAGTTATAATCCTTGTATGCCACATAAATTTCCATCGCGGTAAACTCTGGATTGTGCGTGCGATCCATCCCCTCATTACGGAAGTTTTTTGAAAACTCATAGACGCCTTCAAAACCTCCTACAATGAGTCGCTTTAAATACAGCTCATTTGCAATACGCATATAGAGTGGGATGTCTAGGGAGTTGTGATGCGTCTGGAACGGTCTTGCGGCCGCGCCTCCAGCAATGGGTTGTAAGATAGGTGTCTCTACCTCAAAGTATCCTGCATCGTTAAAAAAGGTACGCATCGCATTAAACAGCTTGGTGCGCTTTACAAATACTTCCTTCACGTGTGGGTTTACGGTAAGATCTACATAACGCTGTCTGTAGCGTAACTCGGGATCTGTAAAAGCATCGTGGGTCACCCCTTCATCATCTGTTCTGGGTTGTGGTAATGGCTTAAGAGCTTTGCTTAAAAGCGTAAAATCTTTGACAAGCACTGTCTTTTCACCCACTTTTGTGGTAAACAGTTCGCCCTCCACACCTATAAAATCACCTATGTCCAATAGCTTTTTATAAACCTCATTGTACTTAGACTTATCTTCTCCAGTGCAAATCTCATCACGGTTAAAGTATACTTGCATTCTACCTTCACCATCTTGTATTTCGGCAAAGGAGGCATTCCCTTGGATACGTCTTGACATCAAGCGACCTGCCATCACTACTTTTTCTCCTTCCTTGTAGTTTTCTTTCGCCTGGGAAGTGGCGTGTGTCACGTGGTATTGTGCAGCAGGATAGGGATTAATTCCTATTTCGCGTAAGCGGGATAATTTTTGACGGCGTACTTGTTCTTGTTCTGACAGTTGCATACAGGCGTTACTCTTTAGAATTTTAATGATTCCACCAGATTTTTCTAGGTTTCTGGGATAGCGGCAAAGATAATCAAGGATTGCACAGTAATGAAACGGTTGTAACATTTCTATACAGTTGTAGACATATTATTACATCAATCAACTAGCCTCGTAAGGGGCTAGCATCAAAAATCACTGTTTTATGAGTATCTGGCGTGTTTTGCTTGCCATCTTTTTTCCACCCCTGGCGGTTCTAGATCG
>CAWUIT010000391.1:0-2149 GCA_963922345.1 uncultured Dokdonia sp.
CCTAATTACACACATTTTAAAAATGCAGCATTTGATAGTCTCTATGAGAAAAGCTTGAGCATAACGGATATAGAACAGCGTAAGAAATTATATGTCGCAATGGACTCCATTATTATAGAAGCCTCACCCATTATCCCTCTTTATTATGACGAAGTTGTACGATTCACTCAAAAAACCATTTCAGGATTTGAACCCAATGCACAGAATTTTCTAGTGCTCAAATATGTGAAAAAATCCAAAGTTGACGACTTAAAGTAAGACCGCTTTCGCGAAAGCTAAAAACAAACATTATTCTACATAAAGACAGCTATAGAACAATAAGCAAACCCTCTGAAGAAACACTCTTTAAAGATAAGGGGAGTAAGTTTTATGGATATGCGTTTCCTGTTAAAACCGAAGGTGAGGTAAAAGAGCGCATTGAAGAGTTAAAGAAACTTCACCATCAAGCCAGACACTGGTGCTATGCTTATGTACTGGGAGAGGAGTATGATCAATACCGTGCAAATGATGATGGAGAACCATCTAACAGCGCAGGAGCTCCTATTTACGGGCAATTGCAGTCATTTGAAGTAACAAATACATTAGTTATGGTAGTTCGATATTTTGGGGGCACAAAGCTAGGCGTTAGTGGGCTCATCAATGCTTATCGCACGAGCGCCCAGCTCGCGCTTAAAGCTTCTAAAATTGAATTAAAAACCATTGATATACCTTTTAAAATTCAATTTGAATATCCTATGCTCAATAAGGTAATGCGTTTGATTAACGACCTAGATGTAAAAAGTATAGAACAAAAGATGGAGATCGACTGTCTTTTTACACTTGCAATAAGACGCAAAGAGTCTCAAAAGGTAATTAAAGCATTTGACGATGTTTATGGTATAAACTTAATTAAGGAAGCGTAGTCAAAGTTTATTGAGAATATCCTCTGGACATCGCATCGGGCGTCCAGTTTTCATATTTATAAAGACTAATTCTGTACTTGCTTCTGTTAATAACTCCTCTTTTTGGTTATAAATTTGATAATCAAAAACGATACGCACCGTAGGAATATTCCGCAAGGTAGTAACAACCTTAAGTCGGTCGTCGAATAATGCAGATTTCTTAAACGTAGTTTGTAAATTATAAACTGGAAGCATTACTCCTTGCGCTTCCATTGCCTTGTAAGAAATGCCTAGGCTGTCAAGCCACGCAAGCCTTCCAATCTCAAGGTATTGGGCATAATTGCCGTGATGTACAAATCCCATCTGATCGGTCTCTGCGTATCTAACTTTAACAAAAGTAATGTTTGTTTTCACAAGTAAAGAGGAGATTTTTTTTGTAGTTTTAAAACGAAGTTATGATGCAACAAAATTTGCAAAAAAACAACCCAAATCCGTTTTTTTATTCCTTTTTTTGTTCACATATTTGTCTCGCTTTTGAGGGGTACCTTATCAACAACACGATATGCTCTTTAAAAGGTATTCTAGACAACCGAAAACCAAAAATTTAACAAACTAATGACTCTAACTGCGCAATCTGTATGGGATAACTGTCTAGCCTTTATAAAAGACAATATTACACCCCAAGCATACAAGACGTGGTTTGAACCTATAAAAGCGGTCAAGCTCACAGATAACGCAATAAGTATCCAGGTGCCAAGTAAGTTCTTTTATGAATGGCTTGAAGAACACTACGTAAAACTACTTAAAGTCGCTTTAAACAAAACCCTAGGTGAAAATGCAAAGCTGGTCTACGTGATCAAAATGGAAAACACTTATGGTAACAATCAACCATTTACAGAGAGAATCCCAAGTGCAAACAGAAGTGCTATGAAGTCTCAAGAGGTAGATGCACCTCTTAAAAATAAAAACCCGGAACTTAAGAATCCATTTGTAATACCTGGTATACGTAATTTACAAATAGAGTCACAACTCAACCCTAATTACAATTTTGATAATTTTTTAGAAGGTGATTCAAATCGTTTAGCGAGATCTGCAGGTATGGCGGTTGCCAATAAACCTGGAGGAACCTCTTTTAATCCACTATTAATATTTGGAGGTGTGGGACTAGGAAAAACACACCTAGCGCACGCAATTGGCGTACAGATTAAGGATAAATACCCTGCAAAAACTGTCCTATATATCTCTGCCGAAAAATTTACGCAGCAATA
>CAWUIT010000392.1:0-2145 GCA_963922345.1 uncultured Dokdonia sp.
TTTATAATAACATAGATCATCAACGCAAGTAATGCGAGAATCATAAAGGCAATCATATATGCCTGCGATTTGATTTTAAAATACGATTCCTTGTCGGCTTTTTTAAGGTGGTACTCATATAGGCGCTCAATGTCTGAGGTCCATTTTACAGGGTAAATTTGAAACTCGCAGTGCTTACAATAGAGTTCTTCTCTTACAATATCTGTTGCTTTTGTTATCCAGAACGTATCCTTCCATTCTTGCTTATAACTCATTTGCAAACCCGTATTGCTAAAACACTCTGGACAGTTACATTGCAAGGTGGTGGTATAAATATTCTTAAGTTCTGTTGCCATAAAAAATCAAATCGTTCTTGATCAAATATCGATACTATTCATCTGTTTCGATAGTGCAAGGTGCTGGAGTAAAATTACAGTTTTGGCATCATTTATTTCTCCTGTTTTAATTGCTTTTAACGCTTTCGCGAAAGCGTACTCAACAACCTCTATATCCTCATTTTCTGAAACAACACCGCCACCCTCCGTAACCCTTTCTGTATGATTATAAGGAGCCGTAAATAAATGGATGCGCTCTGTACTAGCTCCAGGCGACATATACACCGTTGTTATTTCTTGAAGTATATCCAAGCGATAGCCCAGCTCTTCCATTGCCTCTCTTAGTACTGTTTCTTTAGGAGTTTCCTTTTCAATAATACCTGCGCAGGCTTCTATTAAAAAGCCATTGCCATCTGTAAGATATGCGGGTAGTCTAAATTGTTTAATTAAAAGGACAGTTTGCTGCTCTACGTTATAAGGTAAAATACAAGCCCCGTGACCTCGATCATACACTTCTCTAATTATGGTATCCCAGGTGCCATCTGTATTTTGATAATCAAAGGTGACATTTTTGAGCGTTGCCCATTGATCACTTAGCACTTCTTGGTTTATGTTTTTAATGCGTTTATTCATTGAGCTAGACGTAGTGAGATTTGCATAGTGGTTCCCTTTTCTAGTTCTGATTGTAAGACCTTTATACGCCCATTGTGGTACTCTTCAATGATACGCCGTGCTAGTGAAAGTCCAAGACCCCAACCTCTCTTCTTAGTTGTAAATCCTGGTTCAAATATGCTATTGAATTTTGACTTCGGGATCCCTTTACCAGTATCTGTAATAAGTACTTTTGCAAAGCGGGTGTCTCTCGTAATAGTGATTGTGAGAGTTCCTTTACCCTTCATAGCATCAATTGCGTTTTTTACCAAATTTTCAAAGGTCCATCCATACAATTCTCTATTAAGTAATACGGGTAATTCTCCTTGTGGAACATCAAGTTTAAAGTTTATGAGTTTTGAACTACGTCTACTTAGATAATCGTAAGCCTCTTGCGTTTCTGAGATGATATCTACCTGCTCAAGGTCTGGTATGGAGCCTATTTTACTAAACCTATTTGTAATGGTCTCGAGCCGCTGGATATCCTTACTCATCTCTGTTATGTAGTCTGGATCTACATTTTCACTTTTAAGAATTTCTGTCCATCCTACAAGTGACGATAGAGGCGTCCCTATTTGATGTGCAGTCTCCTTTGCCATTCCAGCCCATAATAGGTTTTGAGAACCTGCTTTTGAGGTGAGGTAATAAAAATAGATAAGTGCAACAAAAAGTATAACAATAACAATGAGGGCTATGGGAAAATATTTGAGTTGATTGATAATCGGGGAATTCCCGTAATAAAGAATCTGTATTTCAACCCCATCAAAACCAATAGAAATAGGATCATTAATAAGAGCGTACTCTTCTGCTAGTTGCTTAAAATCTTCTTGAGTTAATTGATCTGATCCAGGAATATTTGCAGGATCATACGAGTCGTTCTCAAGGTTATATAAGAGTAGTGGTATTGTTCTATTATCATTTATAATAAAACTTTGTAGTGATGTAAGCTCATTGGATAATATACGGGCATCTCTATTTCTAGTTTCTAGATCTACTTCACTTGTATTTGCAAAGGCACGTATGGCTGCGGCATATATTTCTACCTTAGATCGCTCTGCATCTTTTAGCTGATCAAAAAACAGCGACACATTCCACAAAATAAGTGTGGTAATGATTAATGAGGAGATTATGATAAACCATCTCGCAATGTGCGGCTGCGCGCTAAAGTTCATGTAGTTGT
>CAWUIT010000393.1:0-2138 GCA_963922345.1 uncultured Dokdonia sp.
GTACTTGATCCTTCACCGAAGCCAGCAAGTTGGCTAAAGGCTCTGGCCGCATATATGTACAAACGATAAGTGATATACTTTTACGCATCTAGGGGGAGTTTTGAAGCCCAGTGCTGACTGCTGGCCCAAGCTCTTTTAAAGTATGAATAATAAGCAAAAGGATTACGAATACGTTGAACCTTATAGAATTTTAAAAACAGAACGAGCTTATAGCCTCTCAATTGCTTAGTTGTGGTATTTTTCATTCTCTGGTACATCACTTGAGGCGAAGGCTTAGGGCTAAGCTGTGCTTCGGTTTGCCAGGGAAACTTAATAGGTGCTCTAAAACCTCCTACGAGAGCTTTAAGGTGCATTATTTGAATTTGAGGGGTGTATATGATGTCAAAACCGTTCTTTCTTATTTGCATCCCGAAGTCTGCATCTTCACCATAACCATGTTCAAGCGCCATATCAAAAGAACATTGAGTGACAATTAACCTATGTACTAACGAGCACCCCGATCCGAAGGTCTCCCATTGTTTATAGACTTTGTGCTGTTCGAGCTCTCCACGCTGTAAATATGACATATTAATACATCTTGATCCAGTTTTCTCAACGGCTGTTCTCATATCCTCTAAGAGAGCGGGCTCAAACCGATTATCGTCGTCAAAAAGAAAGATCCATGGAGCAGTTGTTTTAGAAATTGCGACATTACGAGCATTACAAGCTCCTGTTTTATGTATAAAAATATGTGTTATCTCAAATGGCCATTCCTCATCTTCTAGAAAACTTAAGGCAGAAACACTCTTAGAGTCTGGATCTTGCTCTACGATGATAATGTTATTAGGCTTAAGAGTCTGCTTCTTAAAATCAAGTAACACGTTATAAAGATATTCCGAACGACCTAAAGTTGGAATTATGACATCTACGTGAAATGGCGTCAAATCAATATTACTAGACTCCAAAGGAATCTTAGAAAAATCAATTTTTAATTCTTTCTTTTTGAAAAAGACCAGAGCGTTCAAGAAAGGTAATATTCGAATTTTTTTATCATACCGAGCTTGACAGAAAAACAAGAGAAAGAGCCAGACAGATTTATAATGCTCACGTACGAATACGTAAAGGTCCAGATCAGAAATCTTTTTTGTTTCCAGTTGCAATTCCTCTCCTTCTTTTAAAAGCGAAGGTTCATTGTAACAGAAGAGGCCTTGCGGTTGCAATTTTCGCGCAAGCGAATTTAAAAAATAATTGAATCCGCGATTTCTTGTTGTCTCGCTTTCATCTATCGCAAGAAGCACTTTAGAAGCAATACCCCCGACATTTTGATGCATGAGCCACGTGGGATACGTTACACCTTCCTTAATATTTAAAAACGGGCTATCTTCTACATAACCTATATCGTCAGACATATATGAGATGAGACTTTCTCCTCCATAGCTGGCGAGGATGCGATCGTGGTGAAAAATTACTGGAAGTTGTTCTCTGTTTAAATTATGTTTTATATCTGCATCACACCAAATAATGATCTCAGAAGGGTATAAATGAGCCAGTTCAAGAAGAGCGTCGACAGAAGAAGTGCCACTCACTTGAATAGGATTTCCAGCATCGTCTTCTGCTGAAATAAATTTTCCGTTATTATGAAATAGGAAAATCATCTATTCAATGTTTTTTTGATAGAAACTGATATTCTGGTGGACTATTTTCTTTATATCAAACTTCTCTTCTACGCTTGCTCTAGCACTTTTACCAATTGTCCTTGTCAACTCCTTGTCCTCAAATAGCTCAAGGATCGTTTTAACGAAAAGATCCGTAACATCCGGATGATACATAAACCCGTCCTTACCGTGATCTATGAGGTCTTGCGCCCAGCCTATATTCGTGTTTACCACCGCTTTTTGCAGCGCCATAGACTCTATTGTCACCATTCCCAGTGTTTCGGCAAGTGAAGGAAAAACACAAACGTGTGCTTTTTTTATCTCTTCCTGAACTTGAGCGTATGGGATTTTCCCGAGATACGTGGTCCTTTTTTTTGCCTTTTCTGAGAGTTGCTCTTGCAGTAACGACCAGGTGGATGTGCTACCCGTTTGCACATCATTACTATCTGCTCCTACAAGGGTGAGCGTGGCATCTGGAAATTCTTGAACTACCTTGTTAAAAAT
>CAWUIT010000394.1:0-2133 GCA_963922345.1 uncultured Dokdonia sp.
TAATGGTATAGGACCAAAGATGGAAGAAAAACTTAACGAGCTTGGTATATATACATACGAGCAGGTGAGTAAAATGACATCTGTCGAGTACAATCTATTAGATAACCTAACTGGATCTTTCCCTGGTCGCGCAGAGCGTGATGATTGGGCTGGTCAAGCTAACAATCTTAAATAATTAAGTATGGCATCTACAGTTATACACGCAATATACTCTGATGACGACGTTCTTATGAACGCGGTTAAAGAGGTTAGAAAAAAACATCTTCATATAAATGAGGTGTACACGCCATTCCCAGTACACGGGCTTGATAAGGCTATGGGGCTAGCACCTACGCGCCTTGCTATAACAGCCTTTTTATATGGTTGTGTTGGGATCTCGGTTGCTACATTAATGATGAATTTCATTATGATAGAAGATTGGCCTCAAAATATAGGTGGTAAGCCATCTTTCAGCTACATAGAAAATATGCCAGCCTTTGTGCCTATTATGTTTGAGCTTACTGTATTTTTTGCGGCTCACTTAATGGTTATTACTTTTTATATGAGAAGTAAATTATGGCCTTTTAAGAAAGCCGAAAATCCAGATGTACGTACAACAGACGATCACTTTCTTATGGAGATTGATGCTACTGGTAAAGATGGTAAAGAACTTGCAGACTTCTTGGTAACCACTGGAGCTGTAGAGATTAATTTAATTGCAAACGAAGCATAAGTCCAAGCAATGAAGAATATATTTAAAATAACTGTTTTGTTTATGGCCTTTGGCAGTATGATTTCCTGTCAAGATGAAAGTAAACCTAACTACCAGTATATGCCTAATATGTATGAATCTGTAGGTTACGAGACTTATGGTAAGTACGAGGTTTTCCCAGAAGGTTACGAAGCTCTTAAACCTGCAGAAGGTTCTGTAATGAGAGGATGGTTGCCATATGATTATGATAATACTATCGAAGGTAAAGCTTCCGCGAAAGCGAACTTAAAGAACCCTCTACCATATACAGAAGAAAACTATGTTAAGGGAAATGAACTTTATAATATTTACTGTTCAATTTGTCACGGTGTGAAAGGTGATGGTAAAGGTACTCTAGCAAAGAGAGAAAAAATCTTAGGAGTACCGGCTTATAATGATGCTGGAAGAGCAATTACTGAAGGTAGCGTTTATCACGTTATGTACTATGGTATTAACTCTATGGGATCATATGCGTCTCAAATGACCGAAGATGAGTTATGGATGGTAGATCATTATGTAATGAGTCTTAAAGACGCCCTTGATGGTAAGCCAGAGAGAGCATTTACGGCTGCAAAGATTATTGAGGAAATGACAGAAGGTAAGATTGATGTAGATCTTAACGAAGGTGCCGTAGACGCTGTACCTGGTCCAAAGTCTGATCCTTTGAACGCAGCAGGTAACGAACACTAATAATTAACGGAACAACCGATATTTAAGATATGTACACATTATCTAAAAACTTAAAATTATCAGCGATTATCTTTATGGTAGTAGGATTTGTCCTATTTGCTGTAGATTATGTTTTCTTGCCAAAAACAATTGCCGATATTGAAGCATTGCACGCAGATGATAGTCACGGAGGTGGTCACGATACTGCGACTACTACAAGTGAACACGTGGCAGATGCACATCACGTAACAAGTGCCGATGCACACGTAGAAGAAGGTCATACTATGACAGAAGAAGAGCATAATGAGCACTTACTGGCTGGTTACCAAAATAAACCTTGGTCTGCTGTTTATGTAGCTGCGTTTTTCTTCTTTATGATTTCTCTTGGTTGTCTTGCCTTTTATGCACTACAATATGCTTCTCAGGCAGGTTGGTCACCATTATTACTAAGAGTTATGGAAGCTATTACTGGATACTTATTGCCAGGTAGTATCATCGTTTTTGTATTACTAGCCTTATCTGGTTTCCATTTCAACCATATGTTCCACTGGATGGCAGAAGGGATAACAGACCCTGCAAGTGATAATTATGATAAAATTATTGCTGGAAAATCGGGTTACCTTAACGTTACTTGGTTCTTAGTAAGAGCTGCAATATTTATTGCGGGTTGGAATGTATATAGATTTTTTGCATTAAAATTCTCAAAAGAGCAAGATGAAGCGTCTGACAATAGA
>CAWUIT010000395.1:0-2130 GCA_963922345.1 uncultured Dokdonia sp.
TTATTTTTGTGCAAAGTTACCCAAAAAGAAACCTATGGCAATTATCATAACAGACGAATGTATTAACTGCGGTGCTTGCGAGCCAGAATGCCCCAATACTGCAATTTATGAAGGCGCAGATGACTGGCGATATGCAGATGGTACAGATTTAGAAGGAAATGTGGTACTCCCAAGTGGCAAAGAGGTAGACGCAAATGAAGCACAAGAGCCAGTAAGTGACGAGATTTATTACATCATTCCAGATAAATGTACAGAGTGTAAAGGTTTTCACGAGGAGCCACAGTGTGCAGCGGTTTGCCCCGTAGATTGTTGTGTGCCTGATGATGATCACGTAGAGTCTGAAGAGACACTACTAGCAAAGCAAGCCTTTATGCATAAAGACTAAATACTTGAAAATGTATATCTTAAAAACCACCCTAACGAGGGTGGTTTTTTTATTCAGAAAAAGGTTGTTTTACATCATTGAAAAAGGCATTTTTGCCGCATAAACCAAATCTAATATATGTATTATGAAAAAAATTAAATTAATGATGTTGTCTTTACTGGCAGCGACTACGCTAACATTTTCTTGTAAAAGCGATGATGACAACACCTCAAATGAGAGCGGCAACTTTCTTAATGTAAACGGAGAAGTTTACGTTCTTGAATTAGGCTTTATAGAAGAGTACGGCACCCTTGCAGATGGAGTATTTGATTGGGATGTAACCTTAGTAAGTGAGGGATTTATTGAGCAAGAAGACGGCACTTTTGAAGGGTCAGGACAGGCTGTTTATTTTGATCTTAGAACAGAAAATGAAAATGGCCTAAGTGAAGGCACCTATGTGTATGATAATGATAATGGAGAACCACAATCTTTAACCTATGTAGTTGCAGAGGCATCTGTAGATATTGACACATCTAGTGATTCTGAGAGCTACATTTCGGCAAGCTCAGGTACTATCACGATTACTGGTACAGGTGCAAATCAAGTAATTACGTTTGATCTAGAGGGAGCTGCTGGAGTTAATATAAGCGGTCGTTACGAAGGAATTTTACAGGCATTTTAAATTAAGTTATAGAGCCTTTTAATCAAAAAAAGCCATCTGTAGAGATGGCTTTTTACTTTTTTAGATCAATAAACGTTACAGCTGTGTAAGTTTTTGATATTGTGCATATTGATCTTCTGTTAAATAGGTTTGAATATTTTCATTTTTGCGTGCTGCAAGCTTAGAGAGTTCTGTTTGCTTTTGGACAGCACTTAGACTACCTGCTTTTATTCTATCTTCAGTAGCCTTAAAAGCAGTGAGTGTTTTTGCAACGTTTGCCTTTTGCTCTACCGTTAAGTTTAACTTTTGAGCTAGCATATCAATCTGGCTAACTTGTTCTTTTTGCGTAGGTGCAGCCATTTTATCTTGTGCTTGTACCGTTGTTATTCCAAGGAAAGCTATGATTGCTAGAGTTACAATTGATTTCATAATATATAGTTTATTCTAATTTAATTCTTTTCTAAAAATTGCGTAATCACCTCTGATGGTCTCCCAATAACGGCCTTTTTTTTGAGAATTACAATGGGTCGCTCGATTAATTTAGGATTTTGGCTCATAATAGCTATTATTTCATCGTCATCTAGCTCTCTGTTTTTATAATTTTGCTTCCAGATAGCTTCATTTTTACGCACAAGTTCTAAGGGTTTTATGCCCAGTTTATTTATAATGTTGCTAAGTTCTTCTTGTGAAGGTGGTTGATCAAGATACTTTACAACTTTAAATTCTCGGCCAGACGACTCTAAAAGTGCGAGTCCTTCTCTGCTTTTCCTACAACGGGGATTGTGATAAATTTCAATCATACTATATGAGTTCCGCTTTCGCGAAAGCGCTATTAAATTAAGTCAATGTCAACTCCCAAAGTTCTTAGTTGAACGGCAAGGGTAGCTGCATTTTGAAAATGGATTCCTTTGATGCCAGATAGCTCACAACCTTGAACATTTTTAAGGCTATCGTCTATAAAAACCGCTTCACTGGCGTCTATCTCATAGCGATCGAGCATACGGTCGTATATCTCCTTATGAGGTTTACGCATTCCCTCATCACCTGAAACTAAAATGCCCTCAAACCACTGTAACCATTCAAATTTCTCAAGAGCAATAGGGAA
>CAWUIT010000396.1:0-2112 GCA_963922345.1 uncultured Dokdonia sp.
AACAAGAAGATTGATAAATAAAATTTTAACTATTCTATAACTCCCTGAAAATACAACAAATACTAACCCAAAAAATCCAAAATCATACTTCCAAATACCCCCTACCCTAAATCTACACATCAAAAGTTCCCCCAAAAACAGAGAACTGACACATTAAGCCGCGTTAAAAAACTTAAATATTATGTAATAAAAGAGAAATTTTCGCGAAAGCGAAAGCGGTATTATTTCTTTCTAATAGAATCTTTCCACTTATCTTCTAACTCTAAAAACTCAAAATCAAGTACTGAGGGTTGATTTTCTAAAATTCCAGATTGAAAGGAGCGTTGCAATATATCTTCTATAAGGTAGTCTTCTTGAATATTTTTTGGGTCGAACTCTGTCTTGAGTGATATATCAAAAGCGCTGGCTGTGGTATTGTACCAAAATGCTCGCCAGCCGTTACGTAATCTCTTTATTAGATCAAAAGCGGTCTCTCCTGTCTGACGGTGAATTAATTTTATAAGAATCTGGCCTTCTGTACGGGTAAGTTTTTTGAGCTCTGCCGCAAATTCCCCTTCAAGATATTTATGAATAATCTTTGTGTATCGCTTTTTTGCTCTTTTACTCTCTATCGAGTCGAGTCTATTATTAAGTGTAACTAAACGTTCGGCTGCTAATTTTGCATAAGGAAAAACTTTGCGTGTTTTTCTTCTGAGAATGAGATAGCGTCTACGCTCCGCATTATTTGAAAACTTAAGCCTTTTAAAAACAATCACTTCATTGAGATCTATAGCGCTGCGTGGGATGGTATCACCTTCAATTACATAATACTCAACCTCAACTGAGGCTGTGTCAATTAGTGTCTCTTGAGCGCGAAGTGTGCCAAAAATGGATAAGGTAAAATATATGAGGTATTGTATGCGCATTTCTTTTATTTCGCTTTAAGCTAAAATCATTCCAAAATTAGAGATTAGACCTCTATAACGCCATTAACTCTTGGTTAATATTCTTATTTTTAAAAAAAATACTATTCTATGGCTTCAAAAAGCATATTAAATAAAAAGTCGCTTGACTTTCTAGAGAAATACTTAAACAACGCCTCTCCTACTGGATATGAGTGGGACGGGCAAAAATTATGGATGGATTATCTAAAGCCTTATGTAGATGAGTTTATAACAGATACCTATGGTACCGCTGTTGCCGTTGTAAATCCTGATGCCGACTTTAAGGTTGTGATCGAGGGACACGCAGATGAAATCTCTTGGTATGTAAATTACATTGCAGATAATGGACTCATTTATGTGACGCGTAATGGAGGTAGTGATCACCAGATAGCCCCATCAAAAATTGTCAACGTTCATACTAAAAATGGAATTGTTAAAGGGGTATTTGGCTGGCCAGCGATACATACAAGAGATAAATCTAAGGAGGAAGCGCCTAAGCCGGACAACATTTTTATAGACATAGGTGCAAAGGATAAAGAAGAAGTTGAAAAAATGGATGTGCACGTAGGTTGTGTAATTACGTACCCTGATACCTTCCACATTCTTAATGGTGACAAATTTGTCTGTCGTGCTATTGACAACCGTGCTGGAGGATTTATGATTGCAGAAGTAGCGAGATTACTTCACGAGAATAAAAAGAAATTACCCTTTGGTCTATATATTACAAACTCAGTACAAGAAGAAATAGGGTTACGCGGAGCGCAAATGATTGCAGAGCGCATCAAACCTAATGTAGCCATCGTGACAGATGTGACGCACGACACCACTACCCCTATGATTGAAATGAAAAAACAGGGGCACGCAGAAATAGGTAAGGGACCTGTTGTTGCTTATGCACCTGCGGTACAACAAAAATTAAGGGATCGTATTACTGAGACTGCCGAGAAAAATAAAATTCCATTCCAGCGAGCGGCTCTCTCACGTGCAACGGGTACAGATACCGATGCATTTGCATACAGTGGTAGCGGCGTAGCCTCTGCCCTTATCTCTTTACCACTACGTTATATGCATACTACCGTAGAGATGGTGCATAAAGAAGATGTAGAAAACGTGATTAAACTTATTTATGAAACGTTATTAACTATTAAAGATGGCGAGACTTTCTCATATTTTGAATAGATAGTTATTA
>CAWUIT010000397.1:0-2108 GCA_963922345.1 uncultured Dokdonia sp.
AAGGACCCTCTGATTATGAGTCAGATGCTCTAACCAACTGAGCTATGGGACCGTTTTCACATCCTGAGACCTCTATTTGAGATATTGTTTCTTAATTTACATCAAGACTGGTTCAGGAAAATCATTTTCAACAGCTAACAGACGTTGAAAACGGGTGCAAATTTAATACAAATCTCAAGTAATCCAAAGGTTTTAACCTCTAATTGTCGATTTCTTGACATAATTCTATTAATACACCACTCGCCGATTTGGGGTGAACAAAAGCAACAAGCTTATTATCAGCTCCTACCTTTGGTGTCTCATTGAGAAGAATAAATCCTTCATCTTTAAGACGTCTCATCTCTTTTTCAATATTATCTACGGAAAAAGCCACGTGATGGATTCCTTCACCCTTCTTTTCAATAAATTTTGCAATTGCACTATCCTTGTGAGTAGCCTCTAGTAATTCGATTTTATTAGGTCCTGCTTTAAAAAAAGAGGTTTTCACATATTCAGAAACAACTTCCTCCATTTTATACGGTGCGCTTCCTAGTAATTTTGTGTACACGTCATTACTCTCATTTAAATTTCTAACGGCGATACCTATATGCTCAATTTTATCCATTCATTATACTATTAGTACAGAAAAAATACGCTTTCGCGAAAGCGTACTCATATCCATCTTAAACTCTTATCATTCTCTTAAACAAAAGTACTACAATTCAAAAAGATGTATTTTTGCAGGTATGGAATCAAATAGACAGAAAAAAGTAGCAGGAGTACTTCAAAAGGACTTAGCAGAAGTATTACAGAATGCTTTAAGAGATAGTGGCCAGGCAGGAACGTTAGTGTCTGTGACAAAGGTCAAAGTACCTACAGACCTCTCTATCGCAAAGGTGTATCTAAGTGTTTTTCCTAATGATAAGGCGTCTGATATTCTTAAAGAAGTAAACCAAGTGAAGCCTATTATACGTCATAACATATCACAGCGTACACGCCACCAGCTGCGCCGTATGCCAGAGCTTCAATTTTATATAGATGACACGTTAGAATATCTTGACGGCATAGAGCGTTCTCTCAACAGAGAGGAAAATCCTCTAGAAGATCCAAGCTTATTTGAGAGACGTAAAAAAATCTAAATGCACTTTCCATTTTATATAGCTAAGCGATATCTCGTTTCAAAAAGTGGTACGAATGCCGTAAATATCATCACTCTTGTTTCTGTTGTTAGTATTATTCTAGGAACAATGGTTCTCTTTATAGTACTCTCTGCCTTTTCTGGCCTTAAAGAGTTTAACCTATCTATTACCTCTATAATAGATCCAGATTTGAAAGTGTTTCCAGCTACTGGCAAAACGCTTCGCATAACACCAGATCACGAAAAACAGCTAGATCAACTCACAGAAATTGTTGCCTATTCTAAAATCATAGAAGAACGTGCTTACCTCGAGTATGAGGGCAAAACAGCTCTTGCATATTTAAAAGGTGTGGATGACAGATACCTGGAAGTAACTGAAATGGATAGCACCTTATTTGTGGGCACGTGGCCTAGTATTGGTGAGCCAGAAGTGGCGCTGGGTTATTTAGCTCGCAAGCGTTTATCCCTTAACGTAGGCGATTACAGTAGCCTCTTATCTATCCTTACACCTAAACCTGGAACTGGTCAAATTACAGATCCTACTCAAGCTTTTAATAAATCTAAGGCTATTGCAAGTGGTGTCTTTCAAGCTGGTGAAGCTCTTGATAATGATCACGTCTTTGCAAACATTGATTTTGTAGGAGCTCTGCTAGAATATCCTACAGATCAAATAAGTAGCCTGGAATTGAAACTCGATGCAGGTAGCGATGAAATAGAGCTCCGTAAAAAATTAGAAAGCATTTTTAATAATGAGGTCATTATAAAAAATAGAATAGAGCTTAATGATGCACTTTACAAAATGCTTAATACCGAAAATCTAGCGCTGTACTTTATATGTACACTCGTCTTGATAATAGCACTCTTTAGCTTTGTGGGAAGTTTAATTATGATTATTGTTGATAAGCGTAAACACATCAAAACACTAAGCGATCTAGGAGCCACCCTCCCAGCGATACGCAAAATCATTTTTACGCAAGGCGCACTTATGATC
>CAWUIT010000398.1:0-2108 GCA_963922345.1 uncultured Dokdonia sp.
GTGTGGTACGAGATGATGATTCTGCACCGTATTCTAAAGCAGTATTAAGCTGTATTATTGCTTCATCATAACGACTAGCTTTAATCAAAGTAATCGCATAGTTATTGATTAGAGCTATTTTAGATTGATTACTTGTCTCTAGTTGCAAAGCCTTACGATGATTTCGTATGGACTCTTGCCATAATTTGCGATCGCGATACACGCGCCCTAGTACATCATAAAACCAAGCAAGTTCTGACACGTCTTCTAATGCGTCGCTATAGTCTAATGCATTTACAATAGTAAATTCTGTACCGTCAAGGTCGCCTATTTGCGATTGTATAAAGCTAGCGCGCTTCGATACTTTAATGATTTTTAAGCTATCACCTACAGCAGTGTAAAGGTCAATGGCTTTTACGTAGTTTTTAAAAGCCTTGATATCATTCTGTTGTTCTGCATTGTACCTGCCGAACTTCTCATAAGAAAGTGCAATAAAATAGGGCTGCTCTAGGCGAGTAGCTTCTTCAAGAAGCAAGTTTGCTTGTTGTAATGCTTCTTCATATTTTCTAAAGGAACCATATATCGTACTACGATATTGTAAATGGAAGAGGTAGGTTGAATCAGAGATTTCTCGACCGAATTGAACAGCCTTATTACTAGCGTTGAGCCTTTCCTGAAAACCTAACTCTTTATTACCACTTATTTTACGGTAAAGTTCAAGACTATCTGGATTTACAGATAAAAATGAGACGCTAGCCCCAATACAGTTCCAAGCACCAAAAAAAAACAGGGATAAAAACAATAGCTGCTTCATCCCTGTAAGATACAAATTTGGTAAAATTTTATAGTCTAGTTTCCTTGGTCCTCTTCGTCCTCTGGATCATTTTCATCTTCTCCTAGAGTAGTGCTCTCAATGCGATCACTCTCTTCTGTAATAACGTCTGGAGTACAAGAGATAAAATTCATTCCTAAAAATAAAAAAGCAAAAATGTAAAGGGTAGTTTTCATAAGATAATTATTAGTGAATAGTTTAGTTAACTAAAATTAGGGTTGGTTAGATTTTGTATAAATTTTCAAAAATCTGTAGTCTTTTACGGATTTCCTTTATGAAATATTATGTATGTTGTCGTACTTTGTGCGTCTGTTGTCTATTTGTTTATGCAAATAAACAATGATTTGTAAAGTCTCGATGGAAATCCCATGGAAAAGAATTTCCAATTTTCATTGCGAGTTTATAGAGCTGTTCTTAAAAAAAATCAAGAGTATGATGTACAAGGAAATTGTTTTGTCTGCTTTCGCGAAAGCGAGATCAGAAACCCCCGCCACAACAAAGACCCAATGGGCTGAGTATCTTACCGATTGTCTTTGGGAAGATTTTAGATACCAAATCTCTAGGAGAACTTTACTCAATTATTACAATCACTATACACAAGGAGATACTACAGATGATGTCACACCCAAGGCAAAAACGATTGAGTTGCTATGCAACTACCTAAAGTATCCCAGCTATGCAGATTATATCCTGCATCACAGGCAACTAGAGAATAAACGTTCACAACGAGGGAGTAGCGCCACTTATATTGTAGAAGGTGACGCTCATAGAGATGTTGTGACCATCCATATAGAGCGAGAGTTCCTTTCTAAGGATAGAAACTCTATACTCAGAATTGCATAAACTAGTTTAATTTGTAATGCACCTTGTTTTCTTCTAGGGCGTCAAGAAGCTCTTGGCAAATTTTTACTTTGGTACGTTTACTAGGCATTTTTACATAAAGCTTTTCCGTAGGTTCAAATACTTGAAAGTGGAGCTTGGCATCTCCCATATGTTGATCTAGAATCTCTTTAATTTCAGAAACGCGTGCTTCTGCCACTTCATTAATATCAATATTAATGGTTAGCTTTTTTGCATTAGTTTCCATCACATCTTGCAATTGCTGGATGCTATTAAACTGTGTTCTAGGATCTCCTTTCCTGCCGGTCTCTCTATTTGTGTAACCATCCTTAATAAACACTTTTGCGTGTATAAAGCTGTTAGGTATTAAGAAGTGTCTCATTTTAAGATACTCCTCTCCAAACATTCTAAACTCAAAAGTATCTTTAAAATCTTCTACAATAAATGAGGCCCATCC
>CAWUIT010000399.1:0-2095 GCA_963922345.1 uncultured Dokdonia sp.
TGGTAAGTGCCATCTTGGTCTCATCTGGCGACCAGCTAAAATTACTAAGCTTCGCGTTTGCGGGTAAACCTTTAACTTGTCTAGCCTCACTTTCTGTAACTCCTTTAATTTTTATATTATTAAAATAGGTTACACGACTCCCAATGTTAGTCTTGGGGTTTATACGCAAGCCTCCTAGCCGAAGTTCTTTTTCAGATAGCGTAGCAATGTCTTTGTAGCTATCGCGATATAATAAAAGTATCTCATCTCCCTCTGTATTCATCACAACGCTTGGGGCACGAGGTACATCTACAAGGTCCAGTATTTCTTTGGGTGGTTTTTGATACTCAAGGTTAATCTGACCAAATAAGGTCGAAACGCACAACAGGAGTAATAAGGCGAATAATTGTCTTTTCATTGTATAAGATGTTTTCCCTAAAGTTACAGAAAAAGCAAAAGACAAGTTGTTAATGTATAAAGTTTACGCTTTCGCGAAAGCGTAGCATCACTTTGAAATCTTTACCTTGGTAATCAACAAATTGTTTTTTTTAATAAGATTAAATGTTAGTAAATAAGAAAACCCTCTGATGTAACATCAAAGGGTTTGTGGTTAAATGTTGTAATGATTATTCTCTTATAATTTTCTGTGTGTAAGACTGATCTCCTGATTGAATCTTTGCATAATAAATACCTGTAGGTAATGTTGAGATATTAATTGTACCATTGTCATAAGTGACGCCTGTATTTTTACCTAGGATATCATAAAGAGTAACACTATTTATTGTTCTAGAATTACTTTCAATATTTACAATATCTCTTGATGGTATGGGAAAGACTGAAAGTTGACTCGCTAGAGAGGTGTCGCTCAGTCCAAGTACGCAGTCACCAAACTCCAGATTTCCTATAAGTTCACCACTATCGTTTGCTCCTTCAACCACGATACTACCTATAGCTTCATCAGAAATTACACCAAAGAAGTTTTCCGATCCAGCAGCATTAGTAAGAGTAAAGGATTCAATAAGCGTTCCTGATGCATCAAAAACAGAAAAATCGGTATCAACGTCAGAATTATTGAAAACCGTCATACCTACAGCAAGGGTGGTGGTGGTAAATGTGATAACAGTATTATCTGCAAAGGAGTTTGCTCCAACTAATACATTAGTGTTCCCTATTTCTCCGGCTGTTATAAGAATTGTATTATTAGAGCCAGTACCCGTAGAGGTGATTTCAAAACCAGATTCAATCTCCCCTCCTGGAAAGCAAGCACCATCGCCTTGATCGTTTATAGTAGGTCCACATTCTGTTATGCCAGTGGTACCTCCAGAGAAGTCTTCACTAGTAATTGTACTACCTGAACAATCGTTGCTAAAATCATCTTGAAATTCTGTTAAGTCTGTGTAGGTACTAGTTATTGGTTGACTTTCACTATTTCGTGTAATGACCGCCTCGCTAGAAGTAGAAATAACAGAAACATTTCCATTCATACTTTCCTGATAGAAATTATCTGTTTGTTGTGCAAATGCGCAAAATGGCAATGCAAAAAGTAAAAAAGTAATTTTCTTCATCGTTTAATATTTTAAGTGTTAGTAGTTTAAAGATAGTTTATTACAGAGCGTGTTTTTTTAATTTTCTCTTAAATTATTATAAAAGCTCTACGAGTATCTATTATAAGAAGATGCATTAATGCTATAATACTCTCTGTAAATTAGCTTAATTTTTTAGCAAATCTTTCTAAATGATTTTAATACATAGCTATTTAAATAGGACTAGCCTCTTAATGATAAGAGGCTAGCATTCTTGTTTGATAAACTTCTATATCTTACTTAAATCACGTTTTATTGAATAGGTACTGTAGGAAACTATTCAAACAAAAACCCCTAAAAAAGAATTCTTCCAAGAATTAGAAATGGCTTATTTCTACATAAATTAAGTAAGCTAGACCTAAAGAAAATCTTACTCTGGGTCGACCATTGTTCCTTATAATCTTGAGTCAGGAGTATATTATTTCACTTAGAAATTACCTGTTTTATAAAAATTGATCGAAATATGGTTTTCATTCTACGCTTTCGCGAAAGCGTAAACTTACTTATGCATCTCAGTAAAAAACTTATAAAAG
>CAWUIT010000400.1:0-2057 GCA_963922345.1 uncultured Dokdonia sp.
TGATACACCTCACTGCTTCCACAAGCTAAAATGCTATACCCTCTATTTCTTATTCTCCAGCATAAATCAATTTCTTCCTGATGGGCAAAGTATAATGGGTCTAGTCCGCCTGCTTCCCAAAAGTTAAATGCTCTCACAAACAGGCTTGCGCCACTTGCCCATTGTATGGAAACCGTATCGTCATACTGGCCATTATCTTTTTCACAAGTATCAAATATGCGACCTCGACAGTATGGGTAGCCTAGTTGATCAAGATATCCTCCAGCAGCACCAGCGTACTCAAATTGACTGGGTGCATTTAAATTTTTAATCTTAGGTTGTGCGGCTGCTACATTTGGATCATCAAATAATGCAATCATAGGGGGTAACCATCCAGCAGTCACTTCTACATCATTATTGAGTAACACAAAGAGCTCTGCATTGATAGAAGCTAGCGCGTCATTGTATCCCTTTGCGTAGCCGCCATTCTCCTCATTTTGTATAATTTTTACAGATGGAAAATGTTCCTCAAGATAGGCTATAGAATTATCTGTACTTGCATTATCTGCCACATATATCGTAGCGTGCTCCTCACTATATTTAATTACGGTAGGTAAAAAACGTTCTAGTAACGATTGACCGTTCCAGTTGAGTATAACAATGGCAATATTCACAATGCAATAGAAATGTATTAAATGTAAACTACGCTTTCGCGAAAGCATATATAAATTAGACTACAACATAATCCGGAATCTCTTTTAAGAATTGATACCGAGCGTTTTCTGAATCTATCTGGCAATAGTAATGATTTATACCATTACTCACCATTAAAAAGTCGGCATTTAATTTGAGATTATACCGCGCGATCTGATCAAATGTATCCTGAGTAATAGCTACCGAAGGTGCTTTGCATTCTACAATGAGACGTAAAGAGCCATCAGGTTTAAAAACAACAATATCATAACGTTTTTTTGTGTTACCCACTTGTATCTCTCTTTCAACATTGATGAGATTAATAGGATATTTTTTATCCTGCAATAGCCACTGTATGACGTGCTGCCGTACCCATTCTTCTGGTGTGAGCACTAAGAATTTTTTACGGATCGCGTCAAAAATAAACGGTTTGTTTTCCCTACTTTTGAGTCTAAAGGAATATGCAGGAAATGACAGTTGTTGCATATCACAATAGTACAAGTTCTACTCCAATAGTCAAAGGTGCAACACGCAAAAAATATAGTCGCAGATATTAAAAATGGTATTATAAAACCCATCTATTTTTTAAGTGGTGAAGAGCCTTATTTTATAGATCAAATATCTGACTATATTGAGCACAACCTCTTAGATGAGGCAGAGAAGGGTTTTAATCAAGTGGTCCTTTATGGTCGTGATGTAAGTATTGAAGACATAGTAAGTAATGCAAAGCGCTACCCGATGATGGCAGAGCGACAAGTGGTTATTGTAAAAGAAGCACAAGACCTGTCGCGGCAGATTGAGAAGATTGCGTCTTATGTAGAAAATCCACAACCTACGACCGTACTTGTGATGGCTTATAAATATAAAAAGTTAGATAAGCGTAAAGCCTTAGCTAAAGCCTTAAAAAAGCACGGAGTACATTACGAGAGTAAAAAACTTTATGAGAATCAAGTAGGCGACTGGCTACGACGTGTCCTTATAGACGAAGGCTACCATATCCAACCAAAAGCTGCTCAAATTCTTGTAGATTATCTGGGTAATGATTTAGGTAAAGTTGTAAATGAACTTAATAAACTTATGCTCATCTTACCTAAGGGTAGTGAAGTAACACCGCAATCTATTGAAGAAAACATAGGGATAAGTAAAGACTTCAACATCTTTGAGTTACGCAAGGCAATTGGAGAAAGGGATGTTGTTAAGGCGCAACGTATTGCCCAATACTTTACTCAGAATCCTAAAGACAATCCATTGGTGCTTACCGTGAGTCAACTCTTTAGTCTTTTTTCAAGTATTCTCAAATATCACGGGTTGCCTCAAAAGGATAAATCTACCGTTGCAAAGGCGCTAGGCGTATCACCCTTTTTTGTAGGTGAATATGTAACTGC
>CAWUIT010000401.1:0-2050 GCA_963922345.1 uncultured Dokdonia sp.
CAACCACACATTTTAATACAGAAAACCTCTCAAGCAATTGAGAGGTTTTTTTATATCATACATTGTGTCTTCTCTATCACAATAGTCGGAGTATTGTAAATTGTCCACAAGTCTAAATATAACTCATAATGATAAAAGATAAACTTGTGATCTTTATAGATAGCTATCTAGTGAATCTTTCTACTGTGGTTTCCTTGTTCTGTGCGTGTAATTTATTCTTTTCTTAGATTGGTTATTTTCCCGCTTTCGCGAAAGCTTCCATAATAGAGATTAAGCTGCACTAAGAGTGTTTGTCTAGATGATATTTATGTGTTGTAAAACGTACGTCTCTACCTCGGAGTAACGATTTCTGTGTCTTTCAATTGAGGTGTTGGTGCGTAAAAGATCTAAGAATAGTGCTTACAAATCCTCATTTTCAAATCTCAAATTTTATGAGTGAGAGGGATGTTGTTTTTGATAGAGATGGTGCAATTTTAAATATTTGAGATAGACATTTTTAGCACAGTAATAGCATAGGAAAAATCCTTTTTTGCCCTCCAAAAAGCCTAACCTGAGTACATAAGATCTAAAGAATCGCCATAATGGCTTCAACGCAATCGAGATGTAAGAGACACTTCTATTATTTAAAAAATATTCCCTTGCGGCAATAGTGGAGAAGGATCTTATTTTTTTATTGTGTTCTTGGTAGTTCGAGTACCCCCAATGTAAGATTTTTCCAGAAAGCAAGGTCGAGGTTGTGCCCGTATCTTGCACCACCTTATCGTGTGGATTTATACCACCCCATTTCGCTTTATTTTTATTAAAAAGCCGTAATTTTTTGTCTCTACCCCAATCCGTAAATCGAATCCACTGTCCACAATAATTATTGAATCTTTTTAGGTAGTAGCCATCATATTGGGGGTTGTCCATAAGCTTAACAATTTTATGCTGCGCTTCTTGATCCAATGCTTCATCTGCATCTAGGGATAATACATAATTATGTTTTGTGAGGGTGAGCGCAAAATTTTTCTGCTCACGATATCCTGCAAACTCGTTTTTTACAAATCGTACGCCATAGTCACTACAAATTTTCTCAGTACCATCTGTACTATACGAGTCTACCACAACAATATCTTCTGCAACGTTTATGATGGAGTCTAAACATCTTGCAATGTTTTTTTCTTCATTATAAGTAATTATAGTGGCACTTAGCTTAAGAGGTGTAGTATGTGAGGATGTAGTAGTATCGACCATTTTGTAATCTTAACCCTTAAGCATAAATTATATATGTTTTAATAACCTATTTTAAGCTATTAGTATCAAAAGTAAAAAAGATATTGGCGTTTGTGCTTTCTAGAATTAGAACGATATATAGGATACAATATTACTACATTTTTTTACAATAAATCTCGTAATTTTGATCCTGATGAATAAGAAAACAAAACCCGCCATATCTGTCATAATTAGTACGTATAACGCAGTTGCTTGGCTTGAGAAAACATTATGGAGTTATGCTGTACAGTCTACCCACGACTTTGAAATCATACTAGCAGATGATGGCTCGGGAGTTGAAACTAAAAATGCCGTAGAGGCTATTAGACAAAACTTCCCTGTTCCTATCATTCACGTGTGGCAAGAAGATGAAGGCTTTCAAAAATCGAGAATTTTAAATAAAGCAATCCTTGCTTGTAACGCAGATTACATCTTGATGAGTGACGGTGACTGTATTGCCCGTCACGACTTTGTAGAAACACATCTCAACCGGCGTAAAAAGGGTTGTTTTTTATCTGGGGGCTATTTCAAACTCCCAATGAATATCTCAGAAGAGATCACTCAAGATGATATTAAAGAGCAACGTTGTTTTGATATCAAATGGCTTAAAGACCGTGGTCTCAAAAGTTCTTTTAAAAATAACAAGCTTACATCGGGGCCTACCAAAGCACAGTTTTTAAATACTATCACGACTTCAAAGGCTAGCTGGAACGGTCACAACTCAAGCGGCTGGAAAGAGGATATACTAAGAGTAAATGGTTTTGATGAGCGTATGCAGTATGGAGGTCAAGATCGCGAG
>CAWUIT010000402.1:0-2047 GCA_963922345.1 uncultured Dokdonia sp.
TTTGCCGTTTTAATTATGACGGCTGGAGTTTACTTTTTTATTAAAGAAACTAACACACAGACTAATACTTCTTCTAGCAGCCCTATAAGATTCATTAATGGCTTACTACTGGGTGGTTTGAACATACCGATGTTTATATACTGGACTGCTCTATTTTCTCTAGCTGCGGGATATGTGGTGTTAGACAAAAACTCATCGTGGCTTCTCATCATAAGCTTTTTAATTGGGGTTTTTGCTGGAAAATTCAGTCTACTATACGCTTATGGACGTGTTAGTGATTATTTAACCTCCAATCTTTCTGGTTTCCAAGGGCTACTTAATAGAATAATAGGTATCGTTCTAATTATTGCTGGGATCGTTCAAGCAATACGTTTATTTCTACCCTAGCGTTTAGCTTATGTAAGTTTATGAAAGATGTTTCTACTAAGGGTTTATGGTACTCATCGTATTTCTTGTAGGCTTACTAATAACCATAATTGGTGCTTTACCTCCTGGAGCTTCAAATCTAGCGGTTATAGGTACAGCGCGTAAAGGTTTACTAAGAGAAACCAGTCGAATCATTTATGGTGCCTCTACAGGAGAGGTAATCCTTGCAGCAATAGCTTTCTCATTTGGGATGATTATCCAAGACTTTTTTGAGATGCACGTATGGATACAGTATGTTGTTGCTGGTATTCTAGCACTATTTGGAATATGGTTAAGTTTTTACAAAAAGGACACAAAAAGACGGCCTCGAAAATACTCATCAAATTATTTATTAGGTTTTTTCGTAGGCTTTGTGAATCCTCCAGTGCTCCTATTTTGGGTACTCATTTTTTCTGTCTTAACGCAATCACACTGGGCTTATTTGATAGCCACTCCACTATCCGTTTCAATATTATTTATAGGCATTTTTATGGGTAAATTTCTGACCCTTAAGGGTTACAGTAAATTTGGTTTGCATATTAAAAAGAAAGGAACGTCAACGTCAAGTATTAATACCTATATGGGCGTTGTACTTATTAGTATCGCTTTTTTTTCAGGTTGGTAAGTTACTTATCACTTAAGCAATCACTTCAAGACGGACTACATATCCCTCCCAGCTACGCACGTTAAAAACGGTATCATCTTCAAAGATTAGATACTGACCTTTTACACCTTTTAAAGTACCTTCAAAGGCTGGTGTTTTATCAAGATTGAGTGTCTTTAATTTTGTTGGATATTGGTTTACAGGAAACTGTATGTGCGTTTCTTCATTGGAAGCAATAAAATACTGTTGGGCTTCTTCGGGTATAAACTCTTTGAGGGTGTCTCGATACTCTTTAAGATTAACATCTTCAATGTCATTTTTGAGCATTTTCCTCCAGTTCGTTTTATCTGAGACGTGATCCTTGAGGGCGATTTCTGTAATACCTGCAAGATACCTATTAGGTACTTCTACAATCTCTATAGCCTCGTGGGCTCCTTGATCAATCCATCGTGTTGGCACCTGTGATTTTCTAGTCACTCCTACCTTAATATTGCTTGAATTTGCCAGATAGACTATATGTGGTTGTAGTTGCACCTTTTGTTCATACTCAAGGTCCCTATCTTCTTCACCCAGGTGAGCTCTGGAAAGTTCTGGTTTCATAATCCAGTCTGCAGCTTGTGGTACTTTGTAAAAATCATCATAACAATATCCCTGACGGAAAATCTTTTTATTTTCTCCACAAGCTAAACATTGATACTTTACAAATTCTAAATGCATTTTTTTATCTAAAAGCTGATTCATCTGGATAAAATCATCTTCAAGAATGAGATAATAATTTATGGGATCTGTATGCTCTGTTTGCATTTTACGGAGGACACCTTGGTATTGCATTTAAGAAAACTTTGATTACAAATTTTGAGGAAAAGAGTTAAATTAGCTTTCGCGAAAGCAAAAACTTAACCATTACTCTTAGTGTAAATATACCAACTTTATGCCGATCCCTTTAGTGCATTCTATTGCTTCCTGGTTCCTAAAGAAGCGCATCCACCAGATGGAGCTTTTTATGAAATATCCCGCAGAGGTTCAAGAAGAGTTACG
>CAWUIT010000403.1:0-2042 GCA_963922345.1 uncultured Dokdonia sp.
TGAGCTATTGAGGAGTGTTACTTTTTGTAAGCGGATGCAAATATAAAGCTTTTTTGTAATCATCAAAAAAAATATCTCTTTTTTTGAAAAAAAATTACCTGCCGAGAATTGGCGATTGCGGGCAAACTTTATTTTGTGAATTACAGTCGTTTAAATAGACTAGGCAACTATTATCTTTGCTCACTCACTATGAAAAAGAGCTATTTCTTCCTGATTATAATGTACTTATGTACTTATAGTGTATCTGCACAGCTCGGTTTTTGCGGTGGCGACCTAGGCGACCCAATATTTATAGAAGATTTTGGCACAGGAACTTCTAACGGACCGGCACTTAGTACAGATGTGACTAGCTATACTTTTGTAGATAGTGCACCTGAGGATGGTTTCTATACAGTCTCTGCACAAATGCAACAGTTAGGGTCCTTTCACGCAGGTCTAGATCACACAATAGGAGATACTAATGGTAAAGCATTTATTGTAAATGCAAGCTTTACAGCAGATCAATTTTACCAGCGTACTATAAGTGGCTTATGTGAGAACACCTCGTATGAATTTTCGGCTTTCTTGCAAAATATTTATAATATCAATTCAAACGCTTGCGCTAGTACAGGTATTCCAGTAAATGTAAGATTTCAAATTTGGGATAGTACAGATACGGTCCTCCTCGCCTCGGGAGATACAGGAAATATTGATGGTACAGCCACGCCAGTGTGGACACAGTATGGTCTTGTATTTGAGACTGGAACCGGCCAGAATGAGGTAATTTTAAGGATGATCAATAATGGTGATGGTGGTTGTGGTAATGATCTTGCCATAGACGATATCGTTTTTAGGGCTTGTGGTGATAGTACTATAATATCATCAGATATTTCTGGAGAAGACAACCTCATATTATGTGATAGTCAATCTTCATTAAGTACAACCCTCACAGCCTCTGGTGTAGACGCTGCATTTGTACAATGGCAAGTAAGTCAGGATGGAACTAACTGGTCATCAATTAATGGAGCCACCTCAAATACATATACAACGCCTGGTATAACGACACCACAATTTTACCGTGTAAATACAGCCTCAGATGCTGGAAATTTAGGAAATGTTCTGTGTTCCTTTTTTTCAGAGCCTTATAGTATAGATTTTATAAATGGTCCAGCAGCACCTGTGAGCAATGGTGACGTTGAGATATGCGATAATGCATCTATTTCTGCTATATCTGTCACGGTGCCTGGTGGTGTAGAAGTTCGCTGGTTTGAAACTGTATCTAGTGATGAGCAAATAGGTTCAGGTAGTTCTTTTACTCCAGAGAGTCCCGGCACATACTATGCACAAGCCTTTACCGCGGGGAGTGAGTGTGGGAGTACTAATCGTACTGCAGTGACTTTATTATTATTAAGTTCACCTTCTTTTCAAAATCCTATAGAGCAACGGTCTATATGTAATAATCAGACTACGCAAGTACTATATGCAGGTAGTATAAATCTCGATTATTTATGGTCTACTGGGGAGACAACGCCACAAATCACTATTGAAACGGGAGGTGTCTATACGGTAACTGTTACAAATGCAAATGGTTGTAGTGCCACAAAAACTTATGAAGTAGACGGTCTTGAGAGCCCCATAATTTCAAATGTATATTCTGAGGAGGAGGCGATCGTTATTGAGGTGGCTACAGAGGGTGATTGTGAGTACTCTACAGATGGAATTTTTTATCAGGAATCACCTATTTTTAGAAATGAGCTAGGAGGCCTTCGAACGGTATACGCTCGTAATCGTAATGGTTGCCTCGCGACTACTGCTGCGTTTTACCATTTCAACATTGCAACCTATTTTACACCCAATGCCGATGGCATCAATGACTACTTTTTTCTTCCAGACGCAACTTTCTTTTCAAGGAGTACAATAAAAGTTTTTAATCGTTTTGGTAAATTGCTCATAAGCGGTGATGGCTCCATTTTTAGGTGGGATGGCCATTATAATGGAAAACCACTTCCACCAGATGATTACTGGTATGTCATTGAAACTAATGATAGGCGCGTTATTGGCCA
>CAWUIT010000404.1:0-2034 GCA_963922345.1 uncultured Dokdonia sp.
TTTTTAAAACCTCCCGTTGCATAGTCACTTTGAAGACTTTCGAGTGTAGTAAATAAAGCAGTATGTATAAAATCTACTTGACTTTGGCTTACATCTGCATTTGGTTTTGTTCCTTTTTTGTAAGTGTTTATAAACTCCATATCTAATACTGGAGATATTCCTGAGAGTCCGTATGTAAGGAGTTGTTGCGTAGCTAGTGTATGCCCAATATTCCAGATTATATTGTTATTAAATCCTTGTGGTATACTATTGAGCTCTGTTAAGCTATGAGCCTTGATAAATCGTTCTAAAAGTTTTCTATTTTTGAGACAGATGTCGAACGTGTATTTCATAAGTACTACGATTTTTTACTAAATTAATTCTTTTAAAGATAGATAGGCGGTATTTTTAACTCTTAATCATAATATCGTATTCCTTGAAAAAAATTTATCACTTATCTACCTGTTCTACTTGCCAGCGTATCTTGTCAAATTTACACCTTGATAGTGATGTTGCGCTTCAAGACATTAAAACAGAGCCTATAACCCAAGATCAACTAGAAAAAATGAAAAGCCTTGCTGGAAGTTATGAGTCGCTTTTTAGCAAAAGAGCGCAACTATACCGTAAGAGAAACCTGCACGAGCAAACACTTTCTGAAGACGATTATAAACGACTTATCCTAGAGCATTACACCTTTTTAAAGCGTCCTGTTCTAATTAATAAAGATGAGATATTTATAGGTAATAGTAAAAAGGTGGTGGCCGCAGCAGCAGATGCTTTTTCAAAATAGGTGTTATGAATAAACGTAATCTAGCGTTTCTTGCAGCCTTTGGCGCTAGTTTTATTTATGGGATAAATCATACACTAGCTAAGGATCTTATGCCTACCTATATACAGGCGTATGGATTTATAATGCTTAGAGTTCTTGGAGCTGCCTTGCTATTTTGGATTACGAGTCTTTTCTTTCCTTCAGAAAAAATAGATCGTAAAGACTGGTGGCGTATGGTTTTATGTGCACTTTTTGGGATGACTATTAATATGCTCATGTTCTTTAAAGGTCTAGAGCTTTCTACACCTATAAACAGCAGCGTTGTTATTACCCTCTCTCCTGTTATCCTTCTTGTGCTCTCTGCCTTATTTCTCAAGGAAAGAATTACGTTGCTTAAAGGATCTGGAATTGCTATTGGACTGATAGGTGCTCTGGTTCTCGTTTTATTTGGTGCAAAAACGCAAGATAATGCTCCTAATATTCCACTGGGGAATTTACTATTTATTGTAAATGCAACAGCTTATTCCATTTACCTAATTCTCGTAAAACCTCTCACTGCAAAGTACTCATCTGTAACGCTTATGAAATGGTTTTTCTTGATTGCCGTTTTTACAAATGCTCCTGTTGCCCTCCCACAATTTTTAGAAATATCTTGGAGCACCCTACCTGCATCTGTTATAGGGGTTATGATTTTTGTAGTTGTAGGAACCACCTACCTCACGTATTTATTTAACGTATTTGCATTGCGTCAACTCAAACCCTCTACCATAGGAGCATTCATTTATTTACAACCCTTAATTGCAACAATAGTAGCTATAATTTTAGGGGCGGACACACTCACAACAATTCGAGTTCTGGCAGCGGGTCTCATATTCTTGGGAGTATATCTCAGTACTAAAAGGAAGAAAACTCGTGTCTAATCTGGAGGTAACGCCGTTTAATGCTGTAGATGAGATAACATATCAAGAATTTGAAGATTTAGGTTGTGCAAATAACTTCTATTTTTCAAAATCATTCTTAAAAGCATTTGAGAGTGGTAATGAGCAAATAAATTATTCCTATCTCATAATTAAGAATCAAAAGGTGGCAATTGCACTTGTTATTATTCAAGATTTCTGCATCTCTCTAGAGAAAAACCAAATCGCAGAATTACCTAAAATCATACAAAAGCTTCAACTTCTGCAAAGGCGTCAAAAATTTCAAATTGCCATTTGTGGGAACCTGTTTTTAAGCGGTGCTTATGGAGTATGGGTGAAGGATAAAAATTACAATAAACAGGTGTATGA
>CAWUIT010000405.1:0-2024 GCA_963922345.1 uncultured Dokdonia sp.
GGACCTTCAGGTAAGTACATCAACTTGCGATACTTTTGATCGAGTATCGCGATACTATCAAGCTCATTTTTAAGCTCAAAGTTAAGGTTAGGTTTACTATTTTCGAGAGTTTTTAAGCGCAAATCTTTTGCATCATTATAATGCAATTTTTGTAAAATAGTTCCCTTATTCATTTTTACAATACCTGGGTTTGCACGAATGATGGTTTTTAAAACCGTCTCATCGGTAAAGTAAAATTTAAAGGGCAGTTCAAATTTTTGAACAAACGCATCTGTATCCTCTTGTGATGAGGAGCTTAAACCTATAACGGTATATCCTTTACGTAGCGCTTCTTGCGTTATACTGCGCACATTATAATATCCCTCTCGCTCTGTGTTTCTTAAATTATAAGCTACAATAACTATGAGATTTTCTTTCTCAAGAAAGGTGGTCGTATAATCTTGATTGTTACGTTCAATCGTAAAGTCGTGTACGGGTGGTTCATACCCTATAGAGATTTGGACAACTTCGTAGGAGATAAATTTACCATCTACTTGTGGGTAGCCACCTTGAGTCGTAATAATCTGTTCTTTGCCATCTACATCAAACTTCCATTGGTATTCAAAGACAGCTTCTGGCGCTCCTTCTGGCACTATCATCCCTTCAGCAATATTTGATCCTACTTGATAGGCCCTAAAGTCAAGCCAGGGCAGGTGCATCAGCACATAGTACGCAAAGCTCATACAAGCAATAAAAGAAAGGAATACGATACTGGCGTTTATAATTTTCGCGAAAGCGGGCTGAATATACTTTTGATTTATAAGTAAAAACAGGATAAGCAGCAATAAAATCACATCCTTTGCAAACGATTCCCAAGGAACTAGCGGGATCGCATCGCCAAAACAGCCACAATCTGTCACTTTATTAAAATAGGCGGAGTAAAAAGTGAGAAACGTAAAAAAGACAATCATTGCAAAAAGCAACCACAGGGTGACCTTCTTGCGAAAACCTATTAAAAGTGCGATGCCCAAAAGAACCTCTACTACGACTAGAATGACAGCAATAAGTAATGCATAGGGTGATAAAAATTCAAGACCCAGCACCTCTGCACTAAAATACTCTTGCAGCTTATAAGAGAATCCTAAAGGATCATTGAGCTTTATAAAACCGCTAAAAATAAATAAGGCACCTACTATAAAACGTGCTATGTGAGTGAGTATTTTCATAATTGAATGTCATTTCCACGAAAAAGGAAATCTCGTAATTTTCAGCGTTTATAGTTTAAAATTCATTTATTGATCTGGATAACGTCTTAGTATTCTCTCGCTTTATACCATCTCTCGATCACCTTTAGTTTTTCATTTGCTTGTAGTCCAGTTGAAGTTTGTTGTGAGATTCCAAGATATTTTTAAAAGAGATAAAAGATAACGTATCGAAAGCTCCGGTTTAATTCTCCCCCAGGTGGATCATTGCAAACACGGCATAGTTAATCATATCTTGATAATTTGCATCAATACCTTCAGAGACTAATGTTTTACCTTGATTATCTTCTATTTGCTTTACGCGCAACAGTTTTTGTAAAATAAGGTCTGTGAGGCTACTCACCCTCATATCGCGCCACGCCTCGCCATAGTCGTGATTTTTATCCTGCATTAACTGCTTTGTAATCTTAATTTTTTGATCATAAGCACTTATGGCAGCTTCTAGACTCAAATCGGGTTGCTCAACTACGCCCATATCCAGATTAATAAGTGCCATCACGCAGTAGTTTATAATCCCGATAAATTCCGACTGCTGCCCCTCATCCACCTTTTGCGTGTCGTTTTGTTGTAAACCCCGGATGCGCTGCGCTTTGATAAAAATTTGATCTGTAAGAGAAGGCAATCTCAAGATACGCCAGGCACTTCCATAGTCTTTCATTTTCTTTTCAAAAAGATCTCGACATTGAGAGATTACTGCATCATATTGTGCTGAAGTATCGGCCATAGCATTATTTTTGTTTCGGTAAATTTCGGTTAAATATGTCAATATAGAAAATAGCAGAG
>CAWUIT010000406.1:0-2002 GCA_963922345.1 uncultured Dokdonia sp.
TTTAACCCGACGTTGCTTACTGATTTTAACGGGTATAAATTAGGAATGTCAATAGATGAAATAGATCGAGTCATACGCTTTCGCGAAAGCGGTAAATGGTTTAATTCTAGTGCAGAGTTTCAGAAGGTATCTGGGGTGTCTGATTCTTTACTTGCCGTAATTGAGCCTTACTTTAAGTGGCCAGAGTGGTTAAAAGAGCAGCGCAAAAATCCAACGACCAAAAGAAAAACTAGAATCTGGAAAACCACAGAAGAAAAGGATGACTTAAACACAGCGACATTGAATGATTTACTTGTGATTGATGGTGTAAATCAAGTGGATGCCGAGAAGGTGCTAGCCCATAGAGATAAAATAAAAGGATATCAGATAGATTATCAAATTCATACCGTTTACGGAGTGCCAAAGGATGTAAAACGACTTATACTGAATCATTTTACGGTAAAGGCCAAGCCAGAAATAATAGCAATAAATGTTAATAATGCGACTGCCTCAGATCTATCTACAGTACCATTACTAGATTTTGATCTTGCAAAAGAAATCGTTGACTATCGATTATTGAGGGAGGGGATTATCTCATTAGAAGAATTGAAAGATTTAGACGGTATGACAGACTTTAAATATGGTATAATAAAGTTATATTTACATATTGATTAAAATAGCTATGATTACCTGCTTATTCTTCAAAAAGTAGGCAAAAAATTAAGAAAATGACGGATATGTATTTTACTGAAGAGCATCATCTTTTTCGCGAAAGCTTAAGAGATTTTCTTCAAAAAGAAGTTGTCCCGCACATTGATAAGTGGGAGAAAACTGGAGAAATCGAACGTTTTATTTGGAAGAAGTTTGGAGATATGGGATTCTTTGGGATTAATTATCCTGAGGAATATGGTGGATTAAATCTTGACTTCTTTTATACTGTAATCCTCCTAGAAGAGTTACAACGTATTAATAGTGGCGGCTTTGCAGCTGCAATCTGGGCGCACGCATACTTAGCAATGACGCATTTGAATGCTGAGGGTGATACGAGGATCAAATCTGAATATCTTACAGCTAGTATTGCAGGAGACAAGATAGGATGTCTTTGTATTACAGAACCCTTTGGAGGTAGCGATGTGGCGGGAATGAGAACTACTGCTGTAAAAAAAGAGGATCATTATGTAATTAATGGGTCAAAAACTTTTATCACAAATGGTGTGTTTTCTGACTACCTAATAGTGGCCGCAAAAACGGCTCCAGAGTTAGGCGGGAAGGGAATGAGTATATTTCTTCTTGATCGAGATATGCCAGGGATCAATGCAACTAAGCTAGATAAGCTTGGATGGAGAGCTTCAGATACTGGAGAGATTGCATTTGATAATGTAAAAGTTCCATTAGAAAATTTAATGGGAGAAGAAAATGCTGGTTTTGGGTACATTATGCAACATTTTGCTTCTGAGCGATTGATCATGGGTATTAATGCACACGCTAGAGCAGAGTATGCTATAGAATATGCCTTGGATTATATGAAGCAACGTACTGCTTTTGGCGTAACGATTGATAAGTTCCAAGCGCTTAGACATAAGCTAGCAGAGAGAACTGCAGAAGTCGAAATGTCTAAAGCTTTTAATTATAGTATTGCTTATAGACTCAACAAAGGTGAGTATGTTGTAAAAGAAGCAACAATGTCTAAGCTTACCGCTACAAAAATAGCAGATGAGGTAATTTATGATTGCTTGCAGATGCTGGGTGGTTATGGTTATATGGAAGAGTATCCTATGGCTCGTATGCTTAGAGATAGTAGATTAGGGCCCATAGGAGGCGGCACTTCAGAAATATTGCGTGAGATTATTGCTAAAATGGTAATTGACAATAAAACGTATAAGCCAAAAACTGAAGAAATTTCAAAAAATTAAAAGATTGAGTTGCTAGATTGCTATTTAAGCGTATCTTTGCAGCCTGAAAACAGATTAAGAATTTAAAGAAAGGAGGTCCCACTATGTTAATTATACCAGTAAAAGACGGA
>CAWUIT010000407.1:0-1997 GCA_963922345.1 uncultured Dokdonia sp.
TAATAACGCCGATAAGAGATCAAACGCTTTCGCGAAAGCAGGAAATCGATTACCTCCAAAGTTACGGTATCTCGTGGTCTTGGGAGAAGGCACAATACTCGATCAATCAAGGTCTATGGGGTACAAGTGTAGGAGGAGCACAAACACTAACCTCACATCAAACACTTCCTGAAGATGCATATCCTAGTCAGCTGGAAGCTAGTGATTCGCAAACCTTAAAGATAGGGTTTACACAAGGTGAACCTTCTTCTCTCAATGGAAAGCAAGGTTCACCAGTAGAGATTATAGAGCAACTAGAAGATATTGCCAGTAAGTATGCAATAGGCAGAGGGATGCACGTAGGGGATACCATTATTGGTATAAAAGGAAGAGTAGGTTTTGAAGCTGCAGCTCCTATAATTATACTTGATGCGCATCGCACACTAGAGAAGCACACGCTTTCAAAATGGCAATTACAACATAAAGAAAACATCGCTTTGTGGTATGGAACTCACTTACACGAGGGATTGTATCTAGAGCCTGTAATGAGAGATTTTGAAGCTTTTTTACAAAGCAGCCAGAATACAGTGACTGGAGAGGTCGAGTTGATATTACATCCATATAGATTTGAGGTAGTAGGCATCACATCAAAATATGACCTTATGCAGTCTAAGGTAGCGAGCTACGGAGAAGAAAACCAAGGATGGACCGCCGCCGAGGCAAAAGGGTTTATAAAAATATTAGGGAACCAGTCTAGAATCATAGCAAACCAAAACAAATGAAAAAAGTAGGAATCATAGGTGGAGCAGGTTATACTGCTGGGGAGCTCATTAGACTACTCATACATCACCCAGAAATAGAGATAGATTTTATATACAGTACTAGTAATGCTGGTAATGCAGTAGGCGTGGTGCATCAAGATCTTGCTTATGTAGATCTTGCTTTTACAAGTGAGGTAAACACAAGTGTAGATGTAGTTTTTTTATGTCTAGGTCACGGTAACTCGGGTAAATTTCTGGAGCAATATAGCTTTTCTTCAAGCACGAAGATCATTGATTTGAGTAATGAGTTTAGACTTAAAAGTGATATCACTTATAAGGATAGAACATTTGTATACGGCTTGCCAGAAATCAATAAAGAGGAAATTAAAAACGCGCAAAACATTGCAAACCCTGGCTGCTTTGCCACTGCTATTCAGCTGGCATTATTGCCGCTGGCGAGCGCTTCTTTACTCAGCCAAGATGTGCATATCAATGCCGTAACAGGCGCTACGGGAGCCGGAGTAAAACCTAGTGCTACTACTCATTTCGGGTGGAGAGATAATAATTTCTCGCACTATAAAGCTTTTAATCATCAGCATCTTGGGGAGATAGGAGAGTCTGTTGTGCAGCTGCAAGAAGGTTTTAATAGCGAACTTCATTTCATACCGCAGCGTGGTAATTTTTCTAGAGGGATTTTTGCTACTGCCTACACATATTTTGAGGGTACGATTGAAGAGGCATATGCGCTTTATGAGGATTTTTATAAGGACTCCGCTTTCGCGAAAGCGGTAAAAGCACCTTTACACCTCAAACAAGTGGTAAATACAAACTACTGTTTTATACACTTAGAAAAACACGGCAATAAATTATTGATCACCAGTGTGATTGATAATCTCTTAAAAGGAGCAAGTGGTCAAGCTGTAGAAAATATGAATCTAATGTTTGGGTGGGCTCAAGATACGGGGCTCCAACTCAAGGCAAGTTATTTCTAATAGTTAAGATATAGACATATGAAAATAGCAATCATAGGAACGGGAAATTTAGGTCTTGCCATCGCAAAAGGACTCATTACAAATAATGCGGTGACTAGCTTATATCTTACTAAAAGAGATATTTCTAGTATCGAAAAATGGGATGCGTACAAGGAAGTAACAATTACGAGTGATAATCGTGAGGCTGTTGTAAAAAGTGACATTCTCATTTTTGCAGTACAGCCAGGTCACTTTGCAGGTATACTTGAAGATATTAAAGAATTAC
>CAWUIT010000408.1:0-1970 GCA_963922345.1 uncultured Dokdonia sp.
AACTTTATCGGTATCAATTAGTAATCCTAATAAGCCATTTTCGGTAGAGAAATCATTTGAAAACACATAAGAAGCAGTCATCTTTAGATCGTCACCAGCTAAACCTCCATAAAGATCAATAGTGGGGTCTACTTCTTGTACACTACTTATGATATGGTCTGCATTTACAGTGAGACCACTTGATAGGACTAAAATAGCGGGTTTTGCATAGGTGCTTTTTCCGGTTTCTGCCATCGCTCTAGCAGTAGCTTTTGTATCTGTAGATGCCTTTTTAAATAGCTCATAATGCTCTCTTTTAATATCTAATAGCATAATGGCGGCCGCGCCTTCGGTAATTTCATCATCAAGAATTTCTCCGGCTGTAGTACTCCCGAAAATGTCTACACCCTTACTATCAAAAAAATTGGTAAGTCCCACTCTATCTTGTTCCATAGAGCAAAATATGATGGCTAGGGTAGGTTGAAAATCTTCTGATACCGCTTTCGCGAAAGCGGACTCAATCTCTTGAACCGTAGTTCCTTTAATATTTACAGCTTTCATACTAGAGAGTTTATGGACGCATCTGTTTTTACTTGTGCTACAAGTTGCGTGAGATTACGTGTAAAAATTTCAATTATAGTAGGAAGGAATGAGCCTGATACAGTATTTGTCAAGAAGGGATTCATCATAGTAGATATAATGAAGTTAATTTTTTCATCGTGCAAATTTGTTACACCCAGTCTCCCCCTCAAATCGTCAAGCAAAACATCGCCATAGTTGCTACGTGTAAAAGAAGACGATGTTACTACAAGCTCTGGTTTATGTTCTAGTACTCCAGGGAGATCGCTAAAGCTGAATGTTTTATAAACTAAATCATTAAGTGCATTTACCTTATTTAAGTCTGTGTTTTTGCTACCGTCTGTTTCATAATAATTAAACATATAGGTTATGATAGTCTGGTCACCACCTAACTCTTTAAATAGATCAAATGCTTCTTGATCTGCCAGTAGTTCTTGATTTGTTTTATTGACAATTCGATCTTTTATAAACTGGTACTGCTGCTGTATTTCGGTCTCACTTGCTCCGTTTTGTACTGCAGGAATAGGTACTAGCGGCACAAAGAAAAATGGTAATTGTTCTATATTGAGGCAAACAAGCGCTGCGTAAAGACGTTTAGAATTAAAAAAGCAATCTCCCGAAAGCTTTCCATACCCTGTAGTATCTGGTCGTATCACTCTATGACTCAAATACACTGCTGCAGCTGCGGCTCCAGGTTTTGAACCTTCTACACCATAGACTCCCACAGTAGGATCTACACCACCGTGGTATACTACAGGAGCAGTAAATGATACTAGATTACGCATAGCACTGTTACGATAGCATAATCCACCAGCTGGATAAGGAACATAGCCCGACTTGTGTGGGTCTATTGTAATCGCATCTGTTTCCTGAAGAAGTAAGTACTGCTTCTTAACATATTCACTCATAGGGAGTATGGACATTGTACGGTCATCCACTGTTTCAAAATGAGTAGTTTCATTACTATCTGGAGCAATGAGCATGGTACGATAATAGCCACCCCAAGCGGCATCTGAGTGTATGGCAAATTCTAAGCCTTGCGCCCGGTATTTTTCGCGTAAAGCGAGTACCTCATCCAGTGGGTCTACAGCGCTTTCTTCTGTAGAGCCTATAATGACTACTACATTAAAAAGCGGAATTTTTTCTGTGAGACATTTTTGTAACCACTGCTCTAGATCGTTTACATCCATTCGAGCACGATTATCGACCTTTATGCTGATCATATTTGAAGAGCCCAATCCTACAATTGCAGCTCCTTTAGGCCAAGAGTAATGTCTAGTTGCCGTACATAAGGCAATTGGGACGTTATCAAGAGAAGGTAAATAGGTTTTAAGTAAGGTTGTATATCCAATATTCTGGACCGTATACTTTGCGATAGCACTGCTTACCGTTCGTATATCTAGACTACACTG
>CAWUIT010000409.1:0-1942 GCA_963922345.1 uncultured Dokdonia sp.
TCTGGAGAAGTCATTGTTGTAGCCTTTAATGTAGATTTAAAATTATGGCCTATTACTGTTGCTCTATGCGGGTCACAAAGTATAATTTTTGCTCCCATATCGATTAGTTTATCAGTAAAAAACAATCTGCTCTCAAACATTTTCTGGTGAATAAGTACTTCTCCTTTTGCTTGCGTAGCAACAACGAGTATGATGCTCAAAAGATCTGGCGTAAATCCAGGCCACGGAGCATCAGAAATTGTCATAAAAGAGCCATCAATAAATGTATCTATCGTATAACCATCTTCGTGTGCTGGTATTAAAATATCATCCCCTTTGCGCTCAAGAGTTATGCCCAGTTTTCTAAACGTTGTGGGTATAAGACCGAGGTCATCCCAGCTTACATTTTTTATGGTAAGTTCACTTTTGGTCATTGCGGCAAGGCCTATCCAAGATCCTATTTCAATCATATCTGGTAAAATACGATGATCACATCCTCCCATTTTTTCTACACCTTTTATAACCAGTAAGTTAGACCCTATACCTTTGATGTTTGCCCCCATGCGCACCATCATTTTACAGAGTTGCTGTAAATAAGGTTCACAAGCTGCATTATAAATAGTTGTAGTGCCTCTTGCCATAACGGCAGCCATCACAATATTTGCTGTTCCAGTTACAGAAGCTTCGTCAAGAAGCATATATGATCCTGTGAGACCATCTGGTGCCTCTACTCCATAAAAACGCTCTTCCCGATTGTATCGAAACTTTGCTCCTAATTTTATAAATCCCTCAAAGTGCGTATCAAGGCGACGGCGACCTATTTTATCCCCTCCTGGACGTGGAATATATCCTTTTCCAAATCTAGCCAGTAAAGGGCCTACAATCATAATAGAACCGCGTAGACCGCTACCCTCTTTTTTAAACTGCTCACTTTCAAGATATTCTAGATTGAGCTCATCTGCTTGGAAGGTAAATTCTCCTTTCTTGATTTTAGTTACTTTAACCCCCAGATTACTGAGAATTAAAATAAGTTTATTTACGTCTATAATGTCTGGAACATTGCTTATAGTTACTTTCTCAGGAGTGAGTAGCACACCACACAAAATTTGTAAAGCCTCGTTTTTTGCTCCTTGCGGTTGTATGTCACCCTTTAATTGGTGACCTCCTTCGATCTGAAATGTAGCCATATTTTATAGGTAGGTAGTTTAATAACGCTTTTTGCGATTGTTATTATTGTTTTTTGAGTAATTTCTTTTTTTCACAGGATTGTCAGATGCCTTTGCTTTTTTATTTGCTCTTATAAGTCTATCTGCATCTCTAAGTTCCTCTTCTCTTTCTTTAAGGTTGATCTCGCCATTACTTAATTCATATAAGTGATCAAATATCACATCATCATCTACGGTGTCTTTATTCCAATTTAAAAAACACTTCTTCATATGATTTGCAATCGTAAGCGTGAGTCCTTCTCTCATCTCACCTTTATCCCAACCTACCGCTACATCAATCATACGTTTTATGTTATTTCCATAAAATCTATATTTAGGATGATTTTGCGGGTACTCTAATGGTTCTGGTCTTTCGGCCAGCTCTTCTCTTGATGGTTTCCCGTATGGCGAATCCACATCAAGTTTAAAGTCAGACATTATAAAGAGTTGATCCCATAGTTTATGCTGGAAATCTGGAACATCCCTCAAATGAGGTTGTAAATTACCCATAACAGCTATAATTGCCTTTGCTGTTTTATTGCGTTCTTCGGCATCTTCCATTGCAGTAGCATCATCTACCATTTTTTGAATATGGCGCCCATATTCAGGAATGATGAGGTGCACTCTCTCGGTGTTGTATTCTAATTGATCTATCAATTGTAAAAAGTTAAGTGAAGTTGTCTTTACTAAAAGATACGTGCAAAATACTAAAATTTGTCTAAACAGTTCTACTCATTAATAAATAGATAACATTTAGA
>CAWUIT010000410.1:0-1940 GCA_963922345.1 uncultured Dokdonia sp.
AGATTTGAACTCTTTAATGAATATGATAGAATGCTTACACCAAGATTCTTTTAAAAAAATTTTAATGCAGCATATATCCCTAAATTTAACTGCCCTATGACAAGACTAATTTATGTCACGATAATTATAAGTTTTATTTTTACTCCTGTAATTCTTTCGCAAGAAGGAAAGATAGATCGAGCAGATAAGAAATTTGAACAGTACGCATTTGTTGATGCACGAAAAATATATCTTGAAGTAGCAGAAAAAGGATACGAGTCTGCAGATTTATTTCAGAAAATTGCCGACAGTTATTACTTCAACGGTGAATATGGAGAGGCAGAGCGATGGTATGAAAGGCTTGTAACTAATTATTCAGAACAAGTACGACCAGAATACTTCTTTAGATTCTCTCAAACATTACGTGCTCTTAAAAACTACGATAAGGCAGATGATATGATGCGCATTTTCAATGAGCGAAATGGCGACGACTTACGTGCAGAGCTTTTTGAAGAAGAGCCTAATTATCTAAAAAATATAGATTATAAAAAGAGTACATATACTATTGAGGATATACGTAGTATTAACTCTCGTTACTCCGACTTTGCACCTACTGAGTACGAAGGTAAATTGATATTTGCTTCATCAAGAGATACGGGAGGTGCTTCAAAAAAAGTGCATAAATGGAACAATCAACCATTTTTAGATCTTTATGAGTCTAAGGTAGGTGCACAATCGGGAGCATACAATAAACCTAAGTCATTTAGTGATGAGTTAAATTCCAAATTTCACGAAAGTACTACCGCGTTTACAAAAGATGGAAAGACGGTTTACTTTACAAGAAACAATTTCAATAAAGGTAACTACGGCAAATCCGAATCTGGAACCAACAAATTAAAAATTTATAAGTCCAAGAAAGTAGACGGCAAGTGGTCGACACCTGTAGAAATGCCCTTTAATAGTGATGAGTACTCTACAGCACATCCTACACTTAACGCAGATGATAGTAAATTGTATTTTGCCTCAGATATGCCTGGTACTTTAGGGCTATCAGATATCTGGGTTGTGAATATTGACGATACAAACACAGTAAGTGAGCCTTATAATTTAGGTAGGCCTGTAAATACTGAGGGTAGAGAAACATTTCCTTTTATGAGTAAAAAAGGAGTATTATATTTTGCATCAGATGGTCATCCGGGCTTAGGTGGTTTAGATGTATTTGCGACTACCCCAAGAGCACAAAGTAATGATATTGAAACTGTAGAAAACGTAGGAGAGCCTATTAACAGTTCTTATGACGACTTTACTTTTATTGTAAATGATGATACTAATGTTGGTTACTTTGCTTCAAACCGTAAGCGCGGTATGGGAAGTGATGATATTTATAAATTCTTAAAAGAAGAAATTCCTTGTGAGGTAAGATTGATAGGTACTGTCACAGATAGAGATACTAATCTCCCTATACCTGAGGCAACCGTAAAAGTACTAAACAATCAGGGAGAGGTTATAGAAACTCTTATTACTAATGGTGAGGGTGAGTATGAATATAGTGCAGATTGTGAAACGCAATATGTAATAAGAGGTTCTAAAATCACTTATAACTCAACCGAAGCGCTAGCAACCACTCCAGACGTTTCTGGAACATTAACTAATGACTTAAAATTAACTTTAGTGCAAAAACCTGTTAATGTAGGTGATGACCTTGGGGTAGTTCTAGAACTCAACCCTATATATTTTGACTTTGATCGATTTAATATTAGAAAGGATGCAGCGCTAGAATTAGAAAAAGTAATTGCTGTAATGCGTCAATATCCTAATATGGTAATAGATGCTAGATCACATACAGATAGTAGAGGTAAAGACTCTTATAACCTAAGTCTGTCAGATAAACGAGCAAAGGCAACGGTGGCCTACATTATTGATCAAGGCATTGATAAAAGAAGAATCACAGGCGAAGGCTA
>CAWUIT010000411.1:0-1937 GCA_963922345.1 uncultured Dokdonia sp.
TACTTGTGCAGCAGTCAATCCTTTTCTTCCTTCTTCTTCTACGTACTCAACTTTGTCTCCTTCGTTGATAGTTTCCCCGTTAAGACCTGTAACGTGTACAAAGATGTCTTTACCAGTCTCGTCATTAGTTATAAAACCATAACCTTTTGACTCATTGAAAAATTTAACTGTTCCTTCCATTATAAAATATGTAATTAATAAAGTGCAAACTTACACTATTATTTTTTAATCAATACTTATGCCAACATTATATTTATGTAAACTCCCTGAGATTCAGTGTGGTTTGTCTTTCGAGTCATTAAATTCTTTCATTCTCTTAAAGGCGTCATCTGTAAGCATATAGTCGGCAACCTTTCGGTCTTTCCATCTGTGATAAATAAATATAGGCATCAAAATAAAAAATCCTCCAGCGATAGATAAGCCTATAAATTTATGACCAAGTGCCTCATCAATATTCTCTTTGCAATAGAATCCATAAAAGAGCATTCCAGCAAGAGCAAAGAAAAGTACTATAATTAATATGCGTCTAGCTTTATTCATCAATCAAAAAATGCTATTACTATAAAAAAAGCAATCATTCCGAGTATAAGAATGCCAACCATTACAATTGCAATAGTTTTTAAAACAGTTTTAAAAACTTCTGGTTTCTTTTCAGATTGATTCGTTTCCAAAATAACGGTTTAGAGGCTCAATTAATTTTTTAAACGTAAGTTTAATTCATCCAGTTGCTCACTATCCAACGGTGCAGGCGCATCAATCATTACATCACGACCACTATTATTTTTCGGGAAAGCAATAAAGTCACGTATAGTCTCTTGACCACCTAATATAGCTACAAGTCTATCTAGCCCAAAAGCAAGGCCACCGTGTGGAGGTGCTCCATATTCAAAAGCATCCATCAAAAAGCCAAACTGCGCCTTAGCCTCTTCTTCAGTGAAGCCCAGGTGACGTAGCATTATAGCTTGTGTTTCTTTATCGTGTATACGTATTGAACCTCCACCTATCTCGTTACCGTTAAGTACAAGGTCGTAGGCGTTTGCTTTTACTTCGCCAGGTTTTGTATCAAGTAATTCTATTTGGCCAGGTTTTGGAGATGTAAATGGGTGGTGCATTGCGTGGTAATGTCCTGTCTCTTCATCTAGCTCAAGTAGTGGGAAATCAATTACCCACAGAGGTGCAAACTCATCTGGCTTGCGTAGCCCTAAGCGTTCTGCAAGCTCCATACGTAGAGCACTCATTTGTGCACGTACTTTATTAGTCTCACCAGAGAGTATACAAACTAGATCGCCTTTTTGAGCCCCTGTTACTTCTGCCCACTTTGCAAGATCTTCTTGATCATAAAATTTATCTACAGAAGATTTAAAGCTACCATCATCATTACAACGAGAGTACACCATTCCTAATGCACCTACTTGCGGGCGCTTTACCCATTCTATAATTTTGTCAATCTCTTTACGAGTATAAGAGTTACCTCCTGGTACGGCTATACCTACTACAAGCTCTGCATTATTAAAAACGCCAAAGTCTTTATGCTGTGCCACCTCATTAAGCTCGCCAAATTTCATCCCAAAACGAATGTCTGGCTTATCATTACCATACAGACGCATTGCATCATCATATAGCATACGTGGGAACTTCTCAATCTCTACCCCATTTACTTCTTTAAGTAAATGACGAGTAAGCCCTTCAAAGATGTTCAAAATGTCTTCTTGCTCCACAAAGGCCATCTCACAGTCTATCTGTGTGAACTCCGGCTGTCTGTCTGCCCGTAAATCTTCATCTCGAAAGCATTTTACAATCTGGAAGTATTTATCCATACCACCCACCATAAGCAGTTGCTTAAAGGTCTGTGGTGATTGTGGTAGTGCATAAAATTGTCCTTCATTCATACGAGAAGGCACTACAAAATCACGCGCTCCCTCTGGTGTAGATTTTAT
>CAWUIT010000412.1:0-1924 GCA_963922345.1 uncultured Dokdonia sp.
TATCCTCAAGTAAATGAAGCAATAGAGAATGCAATAGAAGTAGGTTCTCTCGTTGTTACATATTTAGGTCACGGCGGTGAAGAGTTACTTGCGGCAGAGGCCATTGTAACCCAAAATGAAATTAATAATCTTGATAATGAGGGGCGCCTACCGCTTATTGTCACAGTAACTTGTGAATTTGGAAAGTTTGATAACCCAGAGAGACCTACAGGTGGTGAGGAGCTTTTTTGGAATCCTACTGGAGGCGCTGTAGGGCTCGTGACTACTACTAGAGAGATTACGGTAACATTAGGTGTAAGTTTCAATAATGCTTTGGCAGCTGAGCTATTCTCATTTGGAACAACTACTGTAAATAGTATTGCTGAAAATATTCGTGCGTCAAAAAACAGCATATCTGACCCGTTAAGACGCGTCATATTTTTTGTAGGTGATCCCGCTATGAAACTGGCTTTTCCAAAACAGGATATTCGACTATCTGCCATTAATGATGTACCTGTTGGGCAGGAGTTGCCTGTTTTAAAAGCGCTTGATCTTGTAAAAATTAATGGTCGCGTTACAACAGAAGGAGGTCAAACGCTTACAAACTACAACGGGACACTTGCGGTAACGCTATTTGATAAGCGCATCGAGCGGCAGACACTGGGTAATGATGGTGTACAAATAGGAGGAGAGCTTGCCATATTAGATTTTACTACTTTAGGTGCCATTCTCTATAGAGGGCAGGCTTCAGTCACTAACGGTAATTTTGAATTCACATTTAGAATGCCTAGAGATACTGCAATTCCTTTTGGTAATGGAAGACTTAATTTTTATGCAGAAAGGTTAGGGGTGCTAGAGGATCAAACAGGTGTCAATGAAACACTTGTAATTGGAGGTCTTAATGAGAACGCTCCAGAAGATAATATTGGTCCGAGAATAAGACTTTTTATGAATGATGAGAACTTTGTAAATGGAGGTATAACTAATGATTCTCCAATTATACTAGCCAAACTTGAAGATGAGAACGGCATAAATACCGCAAGCGGGATTGGTCACGATATTGTAGCTATTATCGATGGTGATGAGACCAACCCTATTATAATGAATGATTTTTACGAAACTGAGATTGATAATTTTATGAAAGGAACTGCTGCTCGTAAAATTAGAAATCTTGAGCCAGGTCCACATACGCTATCATTTAAGGCTTGGGATGTGTACAATAATTCATCTACAGCAGAGCTTCAGTTTGTTGTATTAGGAGATGAGGAGTTGGAGCTTGAAAACGTTTTAAATTATCCTAATCCATTTGTAAATTATACGGAGTTTTGGTTTAATCACAACCGTCCTTTTGAGCCATTAGATGTTCAAGTTCAAATATTTACCGTTAGTGGTAAAGTAGTAAAAACAATTAATCAATCTGTTGTCACAGAGGGCTTTCTATCGAGAACCATTACGTGGGATGGGCTTGATGATTTTGGACAGGCGATCGGAAAAGGTGTATATGTATATAAGATAACCGTTAAATCTACGTTAACTAACAAGCGAGTAGAAAAATTTGAGAAGCTCGTAATCCTCTAATCATAAAAATAGAAAAGTCTATATTTGCCAAAATTTACCATCCTATGAATAAGTTTTTTACGCTGTTAGTAGCAGCTTTTTTATTGTCTAACGCAACGCTAAGCGCACAAGATGATTTTAATACAATTACAACGGCAGTTCCGTTCTTAATCATTGCAGGAGACGCAAAAGCTGCAGGGATGGGTGAGCAAGGTGTTGCGACTGCGCCAGATGCCTATAGTGCACAGTGGAATCCCGCAAAAATGGCTTTTATTGAAGATCAGCACAGTGTTGGTTTTAACTATACGCCATACTTAGGAAATCTTGTAAATGATATTGGTTTGATGCAGTTATCTTACGTAAATCGTCTTGATGAGCGTAGTGCATT
>CAWUIT010000413.1:0-1918 GCA_963922345.1 uncultured Dokdonia sp.
ACTAGTGGCTCGTAACTTTATTTTATTGTATACATACTCTTATACGATTTCTCAACAAGTCTAAAATGACATTTCGCTGTATCTTTGTTTGCGCACTAAAACTAGTAAATGCTCAAAATCGCATTTCACCCAATTTACAAACACCCACTTCCAGAAGGACACCGCTTCCCGATGGAGAAGTACGACTTACTCCCGAGACAATTACTGCACGAAGGAACGTGTACAGAAAAAAATTTCTTTGAGCCTCAAAAAGCAAATGATCTGGACATCTTAAAATGTCATACAGAAGACTACCTACAAAATCTCAAAGCACTTACGATTACCCCAAAAGCGCAACGCAAAACAGGTTTTCCACTATCACAAGAACTTGTAGATCGTGAATTCATCATCACTCAAGGTACCATTGATGGGTGCCTCTACGCACTAGAAAACGGTATTGCAATGAATATTGCTGGAGGTACGCACCACGCTTATACAGATCACGGAGAGGCGTTTTGCCTTCTCAACGACCAGGCGATTGCTGCGCGATATTTACAAGCAAATAAGCTTGCAAAAAGGGTTCTCATCGTAGATCTTGATGTACATCAAGGCAATGGAACGGCCGAAATATTTCAAAACGACGATTCGGTGTTTACTTTTTCTATGCACGGTAAAGCAAATTATCCTTTTAGAAAGGAGGTTTCAGACCTTGATATTGCTTTCGAGACTGATACAGGCGATGAGGAGTATCTCGATATTCTTAAAAAAACACTTCCGAATCTCATTAAAGAACAACGACCAGATTTTATCTTCTACCTATGCGGAGTCGATATTTTGGCGAGTGACAAATTGGGTAAACTAGGATGTAGCATAGAAGGTTGTAAAGAGCGCGACCAGTTTGTGTTACAAACTTGTCACGATTTAAAAATCCCTGTACAATGTAGTATGGGTGGTGGCTATTCTCCAGATATAAAAGTGATTATTGATGCTCACGCAAATACGTTTAGAGTGGCACAAGATATTTACTTCTAGGTAAAATAGTAGTCATTTCGACAAAAGGAAAAATCACATAATCTAGATCAGAAAGATAGCTCAGTTAACTTGAATATTCTTATTTGCTTACCGTACTGTGATTTCTCGTCGCTACGCTTCCCTCGAGATGACGTTTCTAAAGAATGAAGGTAGTTGAAAATTTTATAGTCAAAAGTGGTTGACTGTATTCAAAAAAAGTAAATTTTATGTGGGTTTCCTGAAATTATTATTTCTTTTTTCGCATCAGCTTCGCAGTCATTTTATTGATCCTGTCGGCTAGTTTTTCGCTGCTCATTTTTTCGCGTAAGCGGTCTGTAACTATTGGAAAAGAGAGTGGAGTTGGTTCTTTACAGGACATCCAGATAACTTCTTGTGTGGCGATCCGTTCAAGCGCTTCTTGTAATCTACCCTCCTCAAGCTGGTGCTCAAAGGTTTCTGTAAATGCCTGCTGAAATAATAAATTATCAGACTCATAGTCTCGGAACACATCAAAAAACAGCTGGCTACTGCTTTGTAAGTGTTTTTGTTTGAGCTGCTTGTTAGGATACCCCGTAAATACCAATCCCGAAATTACCGCTATGTCACGAAATTTACGTCGCGCCATTTCTGTCGCATTAAGACTTTTTTGCAAGTCTTCGTGTACATATTCTGTTGTAAACAAGTCATTATCCAGTAGTTGCTGGATATCAATAGGCTGGTCTGATAGGAGCTCAAAACCATAGTCATTAAAAGCTAATGAAAACGTTATTGGATCTAGTAAACTCACCCGGTAGCCCAGTAAGCTTCCCATCGCCTCGTGTACAAATCTACCTTCAAAGGGATAGAAAAGATGGTGATACCCCTCACGCGTTTTAAACGTTTCTATTAAAAACTGATCTGCACCTGGAACAATACTTTCTACCTTTTG
>CAWUIT010000414.1:0-1892 GCA_963922345.1 uncultured Dokdonia sp.
ATTGCTTGAAGATAATGGCGCTTTTGCCGATCCTCAAGGAGGGAATCGTTTTTTAATTTTTGGAAGGAGATGGACACCATCTGGTAGATTGCAGGTATGGGATGGGCAGGTAGGTGATACCCCAGGAGCAGACATTTGTATTGAGACACATACAGTAGACTATTCTGGATGTTATGATAACGATGGTACTTTTACAGACTGTCCAGAATACATTGTAGGTGAAGAGTGTACTCCAGGACCGGCAACTCCTGGATCTTTAATTGGTCTTAGAGGAGCTCAGGTTTTAATGCGTCAAGGCTTTACGGTACGTCAAGTTACTACAAATGCAGACGGTACATTCCATACAAAAACAGTAAGAGGTAAAGCAAGATATATTGTACAGTGGGAACGCTACCATTATAGTATACGAAGAGGTTTAGTATTTCAGGCAGAGATGCGAGGCCCGAGAGTGAAAGACTTACCGTGGCATAAAAATATTATGGGGCCAGGAGGAAGAGATCAATACCATGCATTTGCACATCTTGCAGCACATAGATACTATTACGGTGACCGTCTAGGTACAACAAATCCTCCTTTAAATGGGCCAGGAAAAAGACAAATGAAAATTGCGGCAATGCAAGTTGATGGTAGCTCGTCACATATACCGTTTTTCTCAGCCCTAACTGTTAGTGCTATTGCTCAAATTCATTTAAAAGCCTGGCAAGAACCTATAGATGAGATTTATGGTACAATGATACACGAGCTAGCGCACGCGGCTCATCGTAATTATGACTTTGTAGGTTATAATAGCTTAGTAGCTAGGGGGTATACAATCCCTTGTGTGACACTCGCTGGTTGTGGAGATCCTAGTAATACAGATCACCAGACAGCAAGAAGGGTTATGGAAACTTGGGCACAAACAGTAGAAACTGAATTTACACTTGATCGGTATAGGAACGAATTTAATATGCCCGATTATAATTATTCATTTAATAACTTTCAGAACGTCGGCACTATAGATCAGGAGTATTATACAACTGCTGGGATAGATATGATAGATAATAATAACCAGTCCATAGGTTTCTCAAATAGACCTGTTGATAATGTAATGGGCTATACATTAAGAGAATTAGAAATTAGTCTTTACGGAGCAAATACTTGGTTTCAATGGAGACAAAATGTAGCAGCTGATCATAACAATCCGACGGAGGCGAATTTGCAAGAACTATTTAATAATTGGGAGTGATGAAAGTATTAAATTTCATAATATTCACATTTCTATTAGTCGGTTGCGGACCCGAGACTATGAGAGACGAGGGAAGATTCTTACTTGAAAATAGATCTACATTTGATTTAAAAATTACTTTTAGAAATAATGTAACGCAAGAAATAAGAGCCATTGAATTAGCTGATAGTCAAATTTTTGAAGGTGAAAAGTTTATTACTTCTAATGGAGCAACTTTTACTTCTCAAAATAGTACTGTCCCTGCTACTTCTTTTGGTTCTCCAGGAACAGAAGTAGAAATTGTTTTTCAAAACATGCGCAAACTTTTCTATAGTTTTGATAGTTCAGAGGAAATTATAATTTTTTCAGATCCAGTAGATAGAAATATATTCAGAGCGAGTAATTATCTACAAATTGATGATGAAGAGTTTTTATTTGTTCTCACCCAAGAAGATTACAACAATGCTACACCCTGTGATGGGCCTTGTGAGTAATGTATGCATATAGAGGACGCCCTACGGCGTCCTTTTTATTTTTAAATCCTAAAACAATTATTATGAATGTAAAAAACTACCTAGTACTGAGTACTTTTTTAATGATGGGAGTAGTCTTACAAGGGCAGTCACCAGAGTTAGTCACAAGTTCAAATGGAGCAGCGTATGGAGAGTTAGAAATAAGAGGTAACTTT
>CAWUIT010000415.1:0-1885 GCA_963922345.1 uncultured Dokdonia sp.
GTCTTTAATCATTTTGCGAGTCCACGCTAGTTTCTTTTCAAAAAGTTCTCGCTCCGAAAACCTCCAGTCTACCTGTGACGCTTTGAGCTTAGACATAATATGCTGTAATGTAATGGCCGCTGAAACGGAGATATTGAGACTCTCTGTAAAACCCACCATAGGTATGTAGATAAAATCATCTGCCTGTTCTAATACAATGTCACTAAGGCCTTCTGTCTCTCGACCAAAAAAAATTGCGGCTTTTTGATCAATGTTAAACGCTTCAAGCGTATGTGCATTTTTATGGGGAGATGTTGCGACGATGCGATATCCAGCCTCTTTTAAGTGAGTGATACCGTCTGCAGTGCTTTGATGCCTTTTTACGTCTACCCACTTCTGAGCTCCCATAGCAATCTCGCGATCTATGCGTTTTGCATTAATCTCTTCTATTACGTGTACTTCCTGTATTCCAAAAGACTCGCAACTGCGAATAACAGCACTAGTATTGTGCAGTTGATATACATCTTCTACAGCTACCGTAAAATGCCGAGTTCGTTCTTTAAGAACGCGATCAAAAAGTTGTACGCGTCTGTCTGTTAAAAAGGTCTGTAAATACGACAATAGGTCTTGATCCATCTATTTTGTTTCTAGGTTAAAGATACAGTACATTTAAAGCTGAAAACAATTATAAATGTCTAAACAAAGTATAGTCGTACTATCTGGAGCAGGTATTAGTGCAGAATCTGGCTTAAAAACCTTTAGAGATGCAAACGGTCTCTGGGAAGGTCACGATGTAATGGAAGTCGCTACGCCACAAGGCTGGGAAACAAACCAAGAACTAGTACTCAAGTTCTATAATGACCGGCGCAGGCAACTCCTTGAGGTGCTACCCAATCTTGCACACAAGAGCTTAGTGCAACTAGAAAAATATTATAACGTTCAAATTATTACACAAAATGTAGATGATTTGCATGAGAGAGCTGGAAGTAGTCACATACTACATTTGCACGGAGAATTACTTAAAGTGCGTTGCACAAAGAACCCTAGTGAAATCATACACTGGAATACTGATCTAACAAAGGAAGATTATTCTAGTTCTGGAGCGCAATTACGACCACATATCGTATGGTTTGGCGAGGATGTACCATTACTAGATGAAGCTACTCATCTCGTAAGTAAGGCTGCCCATATCATCATTGTTGGCACCTCTATGCAGGTTTATCCTGCTGCAAGCCTCATTGACTTTGCAAAACCAAATGCTAAGATATATCTTGTGGATCCGCAACCCGCTATTAGTCCCAGAAGTAATCTAAAAGTTTACAAAGAGAAAGCAACCAAGGGAATACAGAAGATAGTAAATGAGCTAATTAATGCTGTAAATCAATGATCATTTGACACGTAATCAACTTTACAGAGCGCTTGCCTATGTAGATTCTAGTAGAGAGAAAAGAAGTTATTATGCAGCTCTTATACTAGCAAACCCATCACTTTTAAAAGATGTTCTCGCCATACTATTTATGGTAGATGATGAACGATCTCAAAAAGCGGGCTGGCTTGCAGAGTTTGTTATAAAAGACAACGTATCATTTTTATTACCATATCTAGATTACTTTATAGATAATATAGACAAAGTCTATCAAGACTCTGCGGTAAGACCAGTAAGTAAAATATGTGAGCTCCTTGCAATCTCTTATTACAAAGAAAAAAATCTTGATACAAATAAGTTTTTACTGGAAAAACATCGACTCAAAATGGTGGAAACCAGCTTTGACTGGATGATAACAGATCAGAAAGTCGCTGTAAAGGCATATACTATGACTACACTCTATTACTTGGGTACGGAATTTAAATGGGTCCACCCAGAACTTAAGCAACTTATGGAAGCTGGATACAATCAAGGTAGTGC
>CAWUIT010000416.1:0-1872 GCA_963922345.1 uncultured Dokdonia sp.
ATGGAAAGCTAGAGTCTCTCAATCTCATTGCATCAGATTTTATGGGAACCGGTACTGCTGCCGATTTGGGTCGTGATTCCGCTTTTGCGAAAAAGCTAAGCGAGCTTGGAGTACCTCCTAAGGAAGTAAGTTATTACGCTCAAGGAACGAGATTATACTGGGGAGAACAACCCTTTGTAGAAGCTCCTCCATACCTTGGAGTAACAGTTTTTGCACTTGCATTATTAGGACTGTTTCTAGTAAATGGAAGATTGCGCTGGTGGTTACTAGCAGGTATGATTGTTTCCTTAGTACTGAGTTGGGGAAAGAACGTAGAAGGGATTACCCGTTTCTTTATCGACTACGTGCCATTATACAATAAGTTTAGAGCGGTTACAAGTATACAGGTGATTTTAGAATTACTGTTACCTATCGCTGCAATGGTAGGTTTACACAGATTTTTAAACGACCGAGTAGATCAAGCCGAAAAGCAAAAGAAGTTACTCATCGCTATAGGTTCGCTAGCAGGTCTTTTTGTGATACTCTACCTTTTTAGCGGAAGCTTATTTAACCTACGCTCTGCCGCCGAAGGACAGATGGCCATCGAGCAACCAGAAATATTAAATGCCATAAAAGAAGATCGCCTCGCTGTATTAAAAAGTGATGTGTTGAGGTCTTTACTATTTGTTCTTTTTATAGGAACCGCTTTGTGGTTAACGCTCAAGAAAAAGATTTCAGAAAACATCGCCATAATCACCATAGGCGCGCTCATAGTTTTTGACCTAGTAGGTGTAGATAGACGTTCTGTAAATGAAGAAAACTTCATCACCCAGCGACAGTATGATCAAAACTTCCAGATTACTCCAGCAGATGAGGAGATGCTTAAGGATGATAGCTATTTCCGTGTGATTGATCTTGCTCGAGGATTTAATAATAGCCATACTTCGTACTATTTCAATTCGCTTAACGGTTATTCTGCCGTACAACCGCGTACGATTGATGATTTATACAATCAGCAGATTGCTCAGGGTAATGCTGAGGTGCTTAATATGTACAATGTAAAATACATCCTTCAAGATAGTGAGCAGGGTATGGGGATAAGCAAAAACCCAGAAGCAAACGGTCCAGCTTGGTTTGTAAATGAGATACAGTATGTACCAGATTATAATGCAGAGTTTGATGGTCTCACTAAAGTAGATACAAAAAACACAGTACTCATCCGCGAAGAATATCGTGAGGAATTAGGAAACTTCCAGCCGCAACGTGATAGCACAGCTGTGGTAAAAACTCTGGAGGTACAGCCTAACAAACTCGTGTACCAAGTAGAAAATGGAAGCGATGGCTTTATGGTCTTTGCAGAGAACTATTACAAAAATGGATGGATTGCCACCGTAGATGGTGTAGAAACTACCATTTTTCCCGTAAACTATGCCTTGAGAGGTATCAAGGTGCCTGCAGGCGCTCACGAAGTGGTGATGACTTTTGAGCCACAAGTGGTAAAAACTGGAGGGATGATTATGCTAGGCAGTAGTTTATTACTTTTCTTACTAGTTGCTGGAGGGATATTCTACACGGTAAAAAACCGTGATACAGAAGCACAGGCTTAATGAATAACAAGGTTCTCATCATCGCATATTATTGGCCACCTGCAGGTGGTCCCGGTGTGCAACGATGGCTCAAGTTTACAAAGTACCTACCAGAATTTGGCATAGCACCTATAGTTTACGTTCCAGAAAACCCTAGTTATCCTATTATAGATGAATCTTTGGTTGCTCAGGTTTCAGATAAGGTGACTGTGATTAAACAACCTATTAAAGAGCCGTATGGGTGGGCAAGTACGCTTTCGCGAAAGCAAACTAAAACCATCTCATCTGGCATTTTACCTAAGGAAGG
>CAWUIT010000417.1:0-1869 GCA_963922345.1 uncultured Dokdonia sp.
CAAAAAACAGGACGATATTTTTGAGATGGTGTATGCATCTCATCCCTTTGATGTTGTAGGGTATGATGGATATAATTATCCATATGCCTTCTCCATACATGATTTTGAACCTATTACGGGACGCATCCACCAGCCGCCACCAGTACATCAAACTTTTGAAACAGATGCCTTTGTGGTGTGCAGTTTTGTACCTAGAAAATACGATTACCACCCGCTAAGTATTCCAGCGCCTTACAATCACAGTAATATAGATAGTGATGAGGTATTGTATTATGTAGATGGCGACTTTATGAGCCGTGCAGATGTAGAGGCTGGACATATATCATTACACCCAGCAGGTATCCCTCACGGGCCACACCCCGGAACAGCCGAAAAAAGTATAGGTAAAGAAGGCACCGAAGAGCTAGCCGTTATGGTAGATACTTTTAAGCCACTCAAAGTCTGTAAAGATGCTATGAGCATTGCAGATGAGAGTTATTACAAAAGCTGGCTAGATCACTAATTAAACATACGCTTTCGCGAAAGCGCAATAGAAACTATAACTAGTATTGCAAGAAAAGTTTGCAATTACTTAAACTGAATACAATGGCAAAAGATTTAAAATCCGTAGACTACGGTCTAGAGAAAATATTTGAAGGAGCGCAGGATTTCCTACCGCTACTAGGAACAGATTATGTGGAGTTTTATGTAGGTAATGCAAAACAAGCTGCACACTTTTATAAAACAGCATTTGGTTTTCAATCGTATGCATATAAGGGTCTTGAGACGGGATCAAAAGATGAGGTGAGTTATGTGTTAAAGCAGGACAAAATAAGAATTGTACTTACATCCCCTTTAGGAAGTAAAAATAGCCTCGTAAATGATCACATTGTTAAGCATGGAGATGGTGTAAAAACGGTTGCTTTATGGGTAGATGATGCAAGAAGTGCTTATGAAGAAACTACTAAACGTGGGGCAAAATCGTATTGTGAGCCTTTTGTAGAGACAGATGAGCACGGTGAGACAGTACGTGCAGGGATTTATACCTACGGGGAGACAGTCCATATGTTTGTAGAACGTAAAAACTACAAAGGAAAATTTTTACCTGGTTACCGTGAGTGGAAATCCGACTATAATCCTGAGCCTACAGGTCTAAAATATGTAGATCATATGGTAGGAAATGTAGGATGGAACCAAATGAACAAATGGGTAAAATTCTATGAAGATGTGATGGGGTTTGTAAACTTTCTCTCTTTTGATGATAAACAAATCCATACGGAATACTCCGCTCTAATGAGTAAAGTTATGAGTAATGGGAACGGCCGTATTAAATTCCCTATTAATGAACCTGCCGAAGCTGCTAAAAAGTCACAGATAGAAGAGTATCTTGATTTTTATGAAGGAGCAGGTGTACAGCACCTCGCACTTGCTACAGATGATATTATTAAAACTGTGGCACAATTAAAAGCGAGAGGTATTGAGTTTTTACCACCACCACCGCAAACGTATTATGACGATATCCCACAACGTCTAGGTGAACATATGAAAGTGATGAAAGAAGATATAGAAAAGCTTCAAGAATTATCTATTCTTGTAGATGCAGATGAAGATGGGTATCTACTCCAGATTTTTACCAAGCCATTGCAAGATAGACCTACACTCTTTTTTGAGATTATCCAACGTATGGGTGCCAAAGGTTTTGGGGCAGGTAACTTTAAAGCACTTTTTGAAAGTATTGAGCGCGAGCAAGCGCAAAGAGGGACACTCTAAAGATTGTACTTTTGAAAATGTAAGAAGAGAATTCTAATTCGGATGCTTATAATTTCATAAAACTTCGTCTTAGAAATAAGGCGAAGTTTTTTTGTTATTCTATTTTTGGAATAACAATTG
>CAWUIT010000418.1:0-1868 GCA_963922345.1 uncultured Dokdonia sp.
ACAAATAAAGAAGAACAAGTTATGCACGCCTTATGGAAGCTTGAGCGTGCTTTTGTAAAAGAAATTGTGACGTCATTACCTGAGGGTAATCATTACAATACAGTTTCTACTATAGTGCGTAATCTAGCAGATAAAGGGTATGTAGGTTATCAAGCTTTTGGTAAAACACATCAATACTTCCCTACAGTATCGCTACAGTCATATCGCAAGGAATTTATGGAGACCACTACTCAAAAATACTTTGGCAATTCTTATAAGAATATGGTTTCCTTTTTTGCCAAAGAAGAAAAAATCTCTGCAGATGAGCTTAGAGAGATTCTAGCAATTATAGAAAAAAAATAAGTTTATGGAAACGCTCCTACTCCTTGTTAAAAGTGCTGCAATACTTACATTATTCTATTTGATATATCTAACGGTACTTTATAAAAACACCTTATTCACAGCCAAACGGTACTATTTTATAGCAGGCATCATCGCTGCTATTGCACTGCCATTTATGGAGTTTACACGTGAGATTTTGGTTACGGTTCCCTCACAGCCAGTAGTACTATCGTCTATAGATTTAAATGCAGTAAATGCAGCGCCCATCCCTGTCTTGCAGAAACCCATAGAGCAAGCTATAGACTGGTGGCAAATACTTGTCATTATCTATATAATAGGTATCGCTATTATGATCTTGAGACTTGGAAGTCAGTTCCTGTCATTACAAAAACTCATAAAATCTGGCACATATAATAAGCAAGGGGCTTTCACATTTATAGCTGTAAATCAGGATTTAAGTCCTTTTTCATTCTTTAGAAACATTGTTTACAATCCTAAGCAACATACGTTAGAAGAGCTTGAGATGATCATCGCTCACGAAAAAGTGCACGCACAACAAAGGCACTCATTAGATATGCTATTATCTCAATGTATACTTATACTACAATGGTGCAATCCCTTTGCCTGGATGTATAAAAAGAGCCTCGAGCAAAATCTCGAATATATAGCAGACTATCAGGCCATACAAAAAATTAAAAATCCAAAACAATATCAACGCGCATTAGTACAGGTCTCATCCCCCACATTTGCTCCTGCGCTTACTAATCAATTTTATCAATCATTTATCAAAAAACGAATCGTAATGCTTAATACACCACCATCCCGTAAGGTATCATTTTGGAAAATAGGACTCATCATCCCCGTTCTTGCGTTATTTATGTATTCCTTTAATGTAAAGGAAGTTGTACAATATGTTGAAGAAGATGCTTACGCTTTCGCGAAAGCGAACACATCACCCAATAACAGCAATGAGCAAAAAATTTTCAAAGTAACACCACAAAGTACTTCTGAAGATTTGAACCGGATCGAAAAAGAAATTGCGGATATGTATCCTAAATCGCTCGTACGTTTTTCTAATAGACGCATTGCTAAAGAAGGAATTTTAAAGCGTTTCTCATTTCAGACAAAGTTTGAAGGTGAGCAAAACTTTTACACACGTTTTGATAGAACAACAGATATAACATCATCTTGGGAAGGGTATACCATTATGATTACAAATGATGAAGAAATTATAGTCGAAGAACAAGGCGATCAAGGAGTTTCCTTTAAGATAGATGTTGATAAACTCGTTTTTCTTGATGGCGCAGGAACAGTTTTTGACAGAGCGTTAGTACCCTCAAATCAAACGTATAATCCTGCAAAAAAAGGATCTTATAAAAAATCACCTAGTAGTTCTCCACTTATTCTCAAGGATAGTTTAGCTCTAATGAATACTATAAATATTAAGAACCCATCTTATATTGATTCTATTACCCCTAGCTCTCCTTTAAGAGTCTCTAAAACAACTATTCAAGACACGTATAGCTTTACTATTACAAAAGATACAG
>CAWUIT010000419.1:0-1859 GCA_963922345.1 uncultured Dokdonia sp.
ACGTTTTTACGTCTTCCAAAGTAACCTTTGGCTTGCTTCATCACCTTTTTTCTTCGGGCTCTTTTAGCAACTGAATTTACTGATCTAGGCATAATTTAATGTGTTTTGTAGCAGGCGACACACGCTGTGTGTTCTTTTGTGAATCTCACTCTTAAGCGGCGAGATGGCCATACTCCAGGGTTTAAAATAATTTGTTTTAACCGGTTAAATGGATTACTTAAGGTTAAGCATCAATTTAACATTGTTCTCATCTGCATCGTGAACTAGTCCATCGTGCGTTAGAGCGAGCTTACGTTTTTTAGATTTTTTTGTCAAAATGTGACTCTTAAAAGCGTGCTTTCTTTTGATTTTACCAGTTCCGGTAAGCTTAAAACGCTTCTTAGCACTGGATTTTGTTTTCATTTTAGGCATCTGTTCCTATTTTTAAATTATCTCACTTATTTTCTTACTAAACCCTCCTTACTCAATGAGTAGGAGGGTCTCATATTTTGCGCTACTAAAGATAAATATCTTCGTAGTATCTATTTACTTCTTCTTAGGCGCTATGAACATTGTCATACGCTTTCCTTCGAGCCTAGGGAGTTGTTCAACTTTACCTAGTTCTTCAAGTTCTTGGGCTAATCTTAAAAGTAAGATTTCTCCTTGATCTTTATATATAATTGATCGACCTTTAAAAAATACATATGCTTTGAGTTTTGCTCCTTCTTTAAGGAACTTCTCTGCATGCTTCTTTTTGAATTCGTAGTCATGATCATCTGTATTAGGCCCAAATCGTATTTCCTTAATAACTACCTTCGAGGCCTTAGCCTTCATTGCCTTCTCACGTTTTTTCTGCTCATAGACAAACTTTTTATAGTCTATGATTTTACAAACTGGAGGTGAAGCATTAGGAGATATTTCCACAAGGTCTAACTCTTGTTCATTTGCTAGTGCTTGAGCTTTCTGGATAGGGTAAATCCCTACCTCTACATTATCTCCTACGAGACGTACTTCTTTTGCACGAATCTTTTGGTTGATTTTGTGTTGGTCTTCTTTGATGATCCTTGCAGGACCTCTCGATCTTTTTCTACGTATTGCTATGGCTTTACTATTTTAAATTAAACTTATTCAAATGTTTTCATTGTTGATGAAATCTCAGAGCTAACTATTTTCGCGAAAGCGTCTACAGTCATACTACCTAAGTCTTCACCACCATGTTTTCTTACAGATATCGTGCCATCATTTTCTTCCTGTTCACCTATGATAAGCATATATGGGAGTTTTTGCATCTCTGCTTCCCGTATTTTCTTACCCATAGTTTCACCACGATTATCTACAAGAGCGCGAATTTCGTGATTTTCTAGCAAATTTAATACATTCTGAGCATATTTTTCATATTTCTCGCTCAATGTCAGAATTGTAGCTTGTTGTGGCATAAGCCAAAGAGGGAAATTTCCACCCGTATGTTCTAGTAATATGGCTACAAAACGTTCCATACTCCCAAAGGGTGCACGATGTATCATCACTGGTCTGTGCATCTCATTATCACTCCCCTTATATTGTAATTCAAAACGCTCAGGTAGATTGTAATCTACTTGTATAGTACCTAGTTGCCAGCTGCGACCCAAAGCATCTTTTACCATAAAGTCTAGCTTAGGTCCATAAAATGCTGCTTCGCCAGTCTCCACTACGTAATTAAGTCCTTTTGTTTTTGCAGCATTAAGGATTGCTTTTTCAGCTTTTACCCAGTTTTCATCTTCTCCTATATATTTATCTGGATTTTCTGGATCACGTAAAGAAACTTGAGCTGTGAAGTTTTCAAACCCTAAGGAGCCAAAAACATAAAGCACTAAGTCTATTACTTTCATAAACTCCTCATC
>CAWUIT010000420.1:0-1850 GCA_963922345.1 uncultured Dokdonia sp.
GAACAACATATGTAGTCAAACTCTTGATCTTGATGATCTAGAATTTCTTCACAGCCTTTGATAGCAAGTCCGTTTGTACCACCCTCAGGAATAATATATGAGTTAGGGTATTGTTGTTTTATGCTTTCGCGAAAGCGTACTGAATCTTTCTCACGATATGCTGCTCTTGGAATAAATTCAAACGCCATTCCACAATCCCGAGCAAAAGCGAGTGTGGGGTTTTCTAAGAACGTTTTCTCTAGATTGTTAGATAACTCTTCACCTCTTATAAAACCTACTGTTTTGAACCCCTCTAGCTTGCCTGCTGCAGCTGTTGCTGCAATGTGATTAGAATAAGCCCCGCCAAAGGTGATTAACGTCTCGACACCTAGCTCTCGTGCATAAGAAAGGTTGTATTTGAGTTTTCTGTACTTGTTTCCAGAAACGTGTGGGTGTAAAAGGTCTTCTCTCTTAACAAAAAGTTGAATCCCGTTTCTTTCTAAAATAAATTGATTTGCTGATTGCACGTTATCGTAAAACATCTTGCATTGAAAGGTCAAAAATAGGGTTTCCAAGTCATAAAAGTCTAAAAACAATAATTACATGAATTGCATTAATATTATTATTTATACCATTAATTTTTGATTTACGAAATCGTTATAATTGTGTGCCACAAAAACCAAATCATATGATTATTAAACAATTAAGGACCCTATTCCTTACGATCACACTTTGCTTATTTTTCAGCACACTTATCAAAGCTCAGGTTGGTGTAGGTACTACCAATCCTCGCGCAACACTTGAAGTAAAAGAAAGTGTCAATACTATTGAGTCACCCATTTTCTTGGTATCTGCTGCAAACGATCGATCCATGTCGATATTACAACCAGATAATTCTGATAATGATGATGCGTTTACATTTTTCACTAATAACGCTTTTCAATTTAGAACAGACGCAAATGATGCCTTAGTAATAGATTCTCAAGGATATGTTGGTGTAAATACGGATAATGCTCTTGCAGAATTGCATCTAGCGGGTGCAGGATCAACCTTGCGCATAGATTACTTAAACAGCACAAATAATTCTTTAAATAACGGAACAGATCCATCTGTTGTTATGGTAGATGCAAATGGAGATCTATTCTTAAAAGAGAGTGTAGATGACTTCCCTGTGAATGACTCTGATGAGGATACTTTTTTTAATACAGCAGTTACAATTACTAATGCAAATGGTGCTTTAGTGGGAGCAAATGCATACAGTACCACCATTACATTGACCAAAAAGACACTTGTTGAAGTAGTTTTTTGGACAAATGTGAGTATTAGAAATTTTGCAGGAAATCCTCCTACAGATGATAAGCCACGCATTTTTGGAGGTATTGTCACTCACGAAGCATCGGGACAAGAGATTGTTTATAGTTCTTCCTCCTATACAAATGCATTAAATGGAACAATTAATTCTGGCGATATAACCACTGGTTTCTATACTGTAGGTGGCAATGGTTTTATAACCCTAGAACCTGGAACACACACCATAAACTTAGATATTTTTGCTGGTGGAGGCTCTGCTATAACCACTCCAGCATCTGCTGCTCAAGGATATAGAACTACCTTTGGAGCTAATGGATTAAGTCGATTTCAAATAGTATATCACAATTAATGAAACGCCTATTATTCATTGCTTGTTTTCTAGTAGTCTTAGGAGTTAAAGCACAAAACTCACAAGTCAAACAATCAATTGTAATTACTGAAGGTGATCCAAAAGCCTTAACAGATGTAGAATTAAGGACACTTTTCTTTCCCAAAAAAAAGGATAGTAAAGAAATTATCGTCTATGCTTCAACATCGCCAGATGTGACTGAATTTATTTC
>CAWUIT010000421.1:0-1848 GCA_963922345.1 uncultured Dokdonia sp.
GCGAAAGCGAACATAGAGAATACCGTTTTACACATATACGGCGATGGGCCTGATAAAGATGCACTGCTCAAATTTTCAAAAACGCACGGGCTAAGTGATAAAGTGAACTTTTACCCTTTTCAATCTAATATTGAGGCGCACATAGCGGGAGCCAGAGCACTTTTACTCACGAGTCATTACGAGGGTTTTCCTAGAGTACTTATCGAAGCGCTAGCCGTAGGAACTCCAGTAATTTCTGTAGATTGTGATAGTGGCCCTAATGAAATAATAAAAAATGAATATAATGGCCTCTTAGTCCCTAACCACGATCAACCTGCACTGGCAGCGGCTATAGAAAGGTTTGAACGAGATGAAGAATTATATAAGCAGTGCAAATCTAATGCAAAGAAGAGTGTTGAGCATTTATCCTTTGAACACATAGGATCACAATGGGAGCGGTATTTACAAAATTTATAAAGAGATGAAAGCAACATTAATTGAAATCCCAAGAATTACAGACCCTCGTGGGAATCTAGCCGTCATAGAAAAGGAGGTGTTGCCTTTTACAATTAAACGTGTCTATTATTTGCACGACGTCCCAAGTGGAGCATATCGAGGTGGTCACGCACATAAAGAATGTAAAGAACTGCTAATTGCCGTGAGTGGTAGTTTTGAGGTGATACTGGACACAGGCATCAGTAAAGAGCGGGTCATGCTCAATAAACCGAATCAAGGTTTGTTAATTGATGTAAATGTATGGCGTGAGTTAGAAAACTTCTCTTCTGGGGCAGTATGTCTCGTACTAGCCTCGCACGAGTATGACGAAGACGATTATATAAGGGACTATACAGATTTTGAAAATCTAAAACGCAGATAGTTTAATTCCCAATCGTTCTAAGAGCTTTTGACCTCTAAAAGCGAGTTTAAGCAAGGGAGAGGGAAGTTGTAAGAGAAAGCGCTGGCGAGCATTTAAGTTTACTAGATCTAAGTGCGATAGGTGTATTCTTGCTTCCTTAGGTTCGTCCCACAACCTGGCTCTTACGATCAATGCATATCTGTTAAGATCAATAAATTTCTTTAACGCAGGATATTCTTTTTCTTCTTCAAGATAGTCAAGGTAATCTGGGCGGTCTTTAATTGAACGTATGCTTTTGTAAAGGCTCTGTGAAGCGTAGCGATAGGTGACACAAGGCTTTGTACTAAAAGCTACACGGTATGTAAGTCCTACTCGTATCCAGAGATCAGTATCTTGACCACTTTTGATCTTCTCATTATAGCAACCTAAATCATTGAAAACGGAGCGATGTAAAACAGTCGAGCTGCTGGTAAGTATCGTGTTTTTATAACTACTCTCAAAATAGTTTAGATCTAGAAAGGTTTCATCCTTTGGATTTTCAAAGCTATATGTACTGGCTATTGTGTTATGAGCATATTCTTTTAATACCGCTGTCGCGAAAACATGATGCTCTGGAAACACATTGATAAGCGCAGAAATTTCAGCCAGATAATGCTTATCCCAAAGGTCATCTCCGTCAAGTAATGCGATGTAGGCTCCTGTAGCCATTTTGATACCTTGATTACGAGCTCCTCCCGCACCGAGATTTTCAGAAAGTGGTAAATAGGTGATTTTATTAGAAGGTATATTTTTAATGACCTGTTCACTTTGATCTGTAGAGCCATCGTTTACGATAATGATTTCAAAATCCTGTACAGATTGATCCAATACACTTTCCAAAGTTTCTCTAATAAGATCTTCCTTATTATACACAGATATGATTACCGAAAACTTAGGCATCTTGCTTTAGTTTTATGTAGTGGTGAAGTCTGTAAAGGTCAAACAGTCGTAAGGAAGGATTAGCACTAAGAAGG
>CAWUIT010000422.1:0-1836 GCA_963922345.1 uncultured Dokdonia sp.
CTCCAAAACCTGGTGCTTTTACTGCGGCAATTTTAAGAGCGCCACGTAATTTATTCACTACTAAAGTTGCAAGAGCCTCTCCATCTACATCTTCGGCAATGATAAGAAGTGGTTTTCCTGTTTGTGCCACTGGCTCAAGTACAGGAAGCAAATCCTTCATATTTGAAATTTTCTTATCAAATAGTAAGATGTAAGGCTGCTCTAGTTCTGCACTCATCTTTTCACTATTAGTCACAAAGTATGGAGATAGATATCCTCGATCAAACTGCATTCCTTCTACAACATCTACGTACGTCTCGGTACCTTTTGCCTCTTCTACAGTGATCACACCTTCTTTTCCTACTTTTCCAAAAGCTTCAGCGATAAGTTCTCCTATAACATCGTCATTATTTGCAGAGATAGAAGCCACTTGCTTAATCTTATCTGAAGAGTTTCCTACTTTTGAAGTTTGCTTTTCAAGATCTGCTACGATAGCTTCTACTGCTTTATCAATACCTCTTTTAAGATCCATTGGGTTTGCACCTGCAGCTACGTTTTTAAGTCCTTCTGTAACGATTGCTTGTGCAAGAACGGTTGCCGTTGTTGTTCCGTCTCCAGCAAGATCGTTTGTTTTTGAAGCTACTTCCTTAACCATTTGTGCTCCCATATTTTCAAGAGCATCTTCTAGTTCTATTTCTTTTGCTACCGTTACACCATCTTTAGTAACTTGAGGTGCACCAAACGATTTTGAAATAATTACGTTACGACCTTTAGGTCCTAAAGTTACTTTTACTGCGTTTGCAAGTTTATCTACGCCACGTTTTAACCCGTCGCGTGCTTCTATATTAAATTGAATGTCTTTTGCCATTGTTATGTTTCATTACATTTCCGTCAAGACGGAAATCTGTGATTAATTAACTGCGATTATTTGTGCGATTTATAACGCTTTCGCGAAAGCGTGAAAAGATTATACGATTGCTAGTATATCATCTTCTTTCATAATCATATAATCAGCTCCATCAAATTTGAGCTCACTACCTGCATATTTACCGTAAATGACAGTGTCACCTACTTTTACTGTCATCTCGTGATCCTTTGTTCCAGAACCTACGGCGACTACTTTACCTTTTTGTTGTTTTTCTTGTGCGCTGTCCGGGATATATAAACCGGATGCTGTTTGCGTTTCTGCTGCAACAGGCTCGATCACAACGCGGTCTGCTAATGGTTTGATTTTAATTGCCATTGTTATTTAATTTTAGTTATTAGCTTTAAAAGATAATCGATACAAAACATCGATTGACGGTAGCCTAAAAGACAGAAACTATGCCAGTACTATAGCACTGACAAAATTGCATAAACCAAAAAAGCCAGCTAATACTAGCTGGCTTTTGTATAATTTATAAGGGAGGATGTTTATTTACCTCCGTCTGTATCTGCATCTTCTGGAAGGCTTACAGGTGCAGGCGCTGGAGTAGATTGCTCTACAGCATCCTCGTCAAAAACCTGAGACTCTGCTCTTACAGAACCATCAAAAATAGTCAAGTTACTAGCTAAAATAAGTACGAGTAAAATTGTCGCAAGGGCCCAAGTAGCTTTATCGAGGAAATCTGTTGTTTTTTGAACACCACCCATTTGTTGTGTTCCACCACCGCCAAAGGATGAAGATAATCCTCCACCTTTAGGATTTTGTACCATAATAACGACTACAAGAAGGAAAGCCACAATTACGATCAATCCTAAAAATATATAAAACGTAGTACTCATAATATTCTAATCTTTTTGTTCTTCAAGTTGTTCTACTGCTCGAATTTGGTCTGCAAAGAAACCACTTTTTTCTGGATATTTCAAACTTAAAAT
>CAWUIT010000423.1:0-1835 GCA_963922345.1 uncultured Dokdonia sp.
CCAGTGGGACAAGTGTTATTATGGCACACTTTTGCTTGTATGCAGCCCACTGCGAGCATTGCTTCTCTAGCTACATTAATACAATCAACACCCATGGCAAAGGCCATGGCAGCTCTAGCTGGAAAGCCTAGCTTACCAGAACCTATAAACACAACGCGATCTGTCAAATCATACTCTTTAAAAATTTTATAAATATCTGAGAAGCCAAATACCCAAGGTAATGCAACGTGGTCTGCAAAGCTGGGTGGGGCAGCACCAGTACCTCCTTCACCACCATCTATTGTAATAAAATCAGGACCTTGGCCAGTATCTGCCATTATTTTTGCAAGTTCCCTCCAAGCGTCAAGTTTTCCAATGGCTGCTTTTATTCCTACAGGTAAGCCTGTTTCATTTGCAATATCTTCGACAAACTGTACAAGTTCCGGTACTGTAGAAAATGCTTTGTGATTAGGGGGAGATAGGACATCCTTACCCACCTTTACGCCACGTATTTCTGCAATTTCCTTGGTTATTTTAGATCCTGGTAATACTCCTCCTTTACCGGGCTTCGCTCCTTGAGATAGTTTTACTTCAATAGCGCGCACTTGGGGATTATTAAGCACCAGCTCTTTCATTTTTGACATAGAAAAATTTCCATCTTCTGAGCGTACTCCAAAATAGCCCGTACCAAAATGAAAAACCACATCACCCCCTTTTTTATGGTAGGGAGATAATCCACCCTCTCCTGTATTATGATAGGCATACGCTTTTGCACAGCCTCGATTTAATGCCTCGATAGCTTTCGCCGAAAGGCTACCATAACTCATCGCACTTACATTGATCACAGAACTAGGTCTATAGGGGCGTCTACGCCTGCCAGCACCCATCACTTTTGCACAAGCTAGGAAGTAAGGGTCTTTTGCATTGGGATGATCGCTATCTACCTTAAAGGGCAGCATGGCATTATTAATAAAGATATACTGCGACTGTGTGATGTCTCGATCTGTACCAAAACCCTCATAATTGTTTTCATTTTTTGCAGAGGCATAGATCCAGCCACGTTCTATACGATTAAAAGGAAGCTCTTCCCTATTATTTGCAACTATATATTGTCTCAACTCTGGACCTATGCTCTCAAGCATATATCTAAAATGGCCAACAACCGGAAAATTACGTAGGATGGTATGTTTTTTATTAATAAATAAATCTCTCGCAGCGATTATTAGAATGCCTATAAGTATCCAAACCCACCATTTTACTCCGCTTAGAACTTCAAGTATGTGTTCCATTTACATTATTTTTTTACTAAAATACAATACACATCTCTCTACATCGTATTTTTAGTTCAACTTTGTTTTTATCAAAAAAATGATCTCCCAATAAATTTTTATGAATTCTAATCGTAAACTAATTATCGTTGCCTTACTTATCATACCACAAATGATAGTTGTGAGATTACTAGCCCTATCACCAGAACTGGTGGAGGCTTATTACAGTAATGGTTTATACCCTATTATTTCAAAAGTATTTCGATTTGTTTTCGGTTGGTTACCCTTTTCATTTGGAGATCTACTGTACGTCACTCTTATTTTTATCGCTTTACGCGAAATCTTCTATCTTTTCAAAAATAGATTTAAAAATTATAAAGTTTTTATTCTTAAAACCTTTGCGCTTGCCTCTATAATCTATTTTGCTTTCCATCTTTTATGGGGTATAAATTACAATCGTTTACCGCTCCATCAATCATTAAATATCGAAAACGAGTATACCACTGAAGAGCTTGTAAAACTCACAAAAAAGCTCATTGCCAAAAGTAATAGCTTACATCAAAAACTCGCTAGTTCTGATAGTAGCCG
>CAWUIT010000424.1:0-1831 GCA_963922345.1 uncultured Dokdonia sp.
GAAATATCAACAGTAACATCTTGAAGACCTAACTCAATACCAGAATCTGGTGCTGTGATTTCAGTTACGCCTATATCTGCAGGAGGAATATTTCCTGAAATAATGACTGTGTAATCTTGCACCTCACCAAATGAAAAATCAGTACAAGGTTCATTTATATCTCCAACAGCTCCTGAAGTATCAATTGCTTTTGCTCTCAAAATATGAGACCCCAATGCCGCTCCAACTGGGATGGTAAGCGTAAAATCTTCTAATACATTTTGAGATGTAAAAAATTCTCCAGCGATAAGTTGTTCAGAAACTTCAAAATCGCCATTATCATTGAAATCAATCCAAACAGATAAAGCCTCAACATTTGCTCCATTTGCCCAATTGTGACGCGCTTGGAGTGTGTACACATTCGAGCCTGCTAGATTACTAAGTTCAGTAGATAATTCAGTTCTATCTGCATAACCTGTAGGACTTGTATCGGGCTCTGTATTACACCCATCTCCTCCATCATCTGCATCTATAGTATTTAGAATAAATCTCTTTATACCATCTACTCCACATCCACTAATAGCAGTAGGTAAACATACTTGATTCTGGATTGAAGTTGAAAAAATATCATTTGAAGTATCTTGATCTCCTGAAAGACTTGTTTCAATTACAAAATCATAATCCCCTATTGAGGATAAATCTGCATTTGTTGCGAATGTGAAATTGGCAACAGATTGAGCAGCAATAACGTCAGTAAATGTCTCTACAACTGGAGTGTCTCCATTTATTGAGTATTGTACATTAAAATTTGTTTGTTCTGATGTACCATAGTTTGTAATTTCAACTGTAATAACTTCATTTTCTAGTAATCCTGAGGCAGTTATTGGAGTAACTAGCGCACTTACTCCTACATCATTGGTAAATAAGTGTGTTACTTCTTTTGAAGCATCGTCATTTACTGCAGATTCATCATTAGTTTGCGAAGTTATCGCTTCAAGAAGATAGGTCTCACCCTCAGTAGACAAGTCTGCCGTTGTTGTAAAAGTATACGTCACATTTGTACTAGGAGGAATTGGTCCTGCAACAACTTCGTTGGCTATTATAGAACCATCAACACTTAAAGAGATCGGTATATCTGACTGATCAGTTGTACCAAAATTTCTAAGCGTTACCTGAACTTGTTCTGTAGCGGTTAAATCACCATCTTCCGGTGTATCTATTGATAAAACGCCAACATCAGTTTGAAAGCCATCTGATAAATTAAATGCTGCGATACGGGTGGCCCAAGAATTATTATTTGCAAAATACTCAGAAGTATGCCAGAATGTAAAATTGTCTGGATCTACCGTTAATTGCGAATAATCCCCGAAGCGATTTGTATTGGTTTGTATTCCTCCTCCATTTACAATAATATCTTCAGCAAGAGTCATTTCTCCAGCTGCGTCGCCGTCAAAACGTCCTGTATAGCTTATACCTACAGGCAATGTAGGTCCTCCAATATTAAAAGCAAGTCCTATGTTTCCTTGCGCATCCATAGCTCCACTTCCCATAAAACGGCTGTTTCCGTCATCTGGTGCATACGTACCCTCTTGGAAAATAGTCCAAGGATCTGTAGCGCTATTACGTAATTCTATCCATCTTATTCCAGATGTAGTGTTATCATTATTTACATCGACATTAAATGTTATTAACCATGAATTATGATTTTCAAACGTTCTATAATTAGCAGCAAATGATATTACTCCAGAAATCATATCTATCTTCTGCGTAGTACCTGGTTGTTCCAACTCTCCTGCCCCAAAAGGTGCAATAAATGAATCAAAAGGTGCCGTTGGAATTTCTAAAGGAGCCG
>CAWUIT010000425.1:0-1775 GCA_963922345.1 uncultured Dokdonia sp.
CATAATGTCTTGTTTAACTGATGTAAATCTAGTTAACCAAGCATTTTGCCGTAATGACTAATGAGTAAACAAACCCTTTTAATGAGGGAACTGTCTATTTTTTGACTATTTCTATTTCAAAAAGTGTATTCCAGTGCTTGCCAGTTACAAAGAGACGCCCTTCATTTGCCTTATATGCAATACCATTAAGAACTTCATTTGCGGGGTCAGCCAGATCTTGCACTTGATCTTTGAGGGTACGTAAATCTATAAGACCCTCTATGGCGCCTGTTGCTGGATCAATTATAGAGATTAAATCTACTTGGTAATTATTTGCATAAATTTTACCATTTACCCACTCCAGCTCATTGAGCTTACTAGTGACCTTTGTATTGTCTGTGGGTTCTATGTAAGACTGTTCTGAAAGGTTAGAAGGATCTAAGGTCCATATTTTGCTAGTTCCGTCAGATTTATATATTACGTTTCCATCATTTGCCAGGCCCCAACCTTGCTTACTCTCATTGTAAGTAAAAGTACCTGTTACTTCAAATGTAGTACGGTCATAAATAAAACCAGTATTTTCTCGCCAGGTCAGTTGGTAAATATTGTCATCTATTATAGTCATACCTTCTGCAAAATAGGATTCGTCTAATTTTTCTTCTTTGAGAACTTTCCCAGTTTTATAGTCTAGTTTTCTCAAGTTAGACTTGCCATAAGAACCATTACTTTCATAAAGTGTGTCTCCTACAAATTCTAGGCCTTGCGTATAAGCGTCTGTTCTGTGCGGGTATTTATTAATGATTTTGTAGGTGTAAACCGTTGGAGCAGTGGTGTGTAAAATATTGATGGGTAGCGAAGTAGTTGTAGTTCCTTTCGGGGTTGAAATAGTTGCTGTAATCTCCCGCTTTCCAAGTTTTTTGGAATTGAGTGGAGTTACAAATGCTTGGGTATTTGTTTTGGAACCTAAGCGCTTTCCATCAAGTGCGTATACCACTGAGTCTATATCTATATCTTTTTTTGATGCTATAGATAGTGTGATCTCATCACCGTTTTTAATTGAATTTTTAGCAGCATCTGTTTTGATAGTGAAGTTTCCATTAATCGATCCATTATCACCACAAGAGAGTATTGTAAATGATAAAATCAATAGGATGAGGAGCTTAACAGAATTTTTCATTTTTTGTTGAATTTTAGGGCAATTTAAAACAAAAAATCGGGCTATAAAACCTTGCAACTTCTCAAAGAAGCTATATCTTTGCAGCGGCAAGTCCTACACAACCAGCTCCTGTCGAATCCCCCAGGGTGGGAACGCAGCAAGGGTAGATGGTCGTAGCGGTGTGATGTAGGTAGCTTGCCTTTTTTTGTGCGCACAAGTCAAATAATTTGACGCTTAGATATACTAATCTCAAACCTCAGTTATAAGGTTTGAGATTTTCTTTTTTACGCTTTCGCGAAAGCGTAATTAAATCTCATAAAAAAAGCCATCTCTTTATTGAGATGGCTTTTTAAATTGTTTAAAGAACGGTTTTTAGTACCCCACACGCTCTACAATCTCCAGTCCATAACCTATAATGCCTATACGCTTGAGACCTTCACTATTAGTCATAAGTCTTACTTTAGAAATGCGTAAATCGTGTAGGATTTGTGCGCCTATACCAAAGTCTTTTGAGTCCATGACAATGTTAGGAGCTTTCATAATACCTTCTTCTTGGAGCTTTTTGAGCTCGTGTAAACGGCCTAGTAAGTTTGCTGAAACATTCTCTTGATTTATAAAGACTATTGCTCCTTTACCTGCA
>CAWUIT010000426.1:0-1757 GCA_963922345.1 uncultured Dokdonia sp.
AGCAATACCTGCGTCAAGCTGGTAGGAGATGGTAACATCTGATTGTTCTTGTTTGTTCAAATTAAGAACAGGAGTCGTACCTATAGATGTGATGTTTGACGAAACTGGGGTAACAGTTAATGTTATAGGGCTACTTGTCATCCCTAAATATTCTACACCAAATCGTAGATTCCCAGATGTAGCAGTAAGATTGGTTGAGGTCTCGTCGTGTAATTGTGCTAGCTTCCCTGCATAGAGTGCATTTACAAGATTCATTCTAGTGGCTCTTGCCGCTATAGATACAATTTGAGAAGGCAATGGCCAGAATCCTGTTCCATATGTTCCGTCTGCTTCAGCATTGCTAGGCGCTCCGTTTTCAGGAGCAAGCGCTAGAATTCCTTTGCCTGATCCTACAGTACCTCCATTGAGATTGTCCGCGTCGCCACCTAGCATCCAGTCACTCATATCACCATTTGCAACAGTTAAAATATTTGGAGCTTCTCCATAAATATATCTATTAAAACGTGTGAGATCGTGACAGAACTTTACATAATCGTCTTCACGTCCAGAGGATGGTGATCCAGGATACGCATTGTAAGCGTGTGGCAGTAGATTTGAAGTAGCGTGATGGTTAAGAGCAGTTTTAGTATCGTGATTTGCGACAAATCGCTCTACAATTTGAGTTTCTGGCTCAGAGAATGGCGCTGTACCTCTGTATGTGTTTGTTGTTGGGAAGTTATTTGAGCCAATTCCACCACCTGTGTAAGCGCTATTTCCGCCCCAGAAGTAACTATAATTTCTATTTAGATCTACGCCTCTTTCAGAGTTATTTCCTGTATTTGCATCTGGATTTAAGTTTTTACGTTGAAATCCGCCCCCATTAGGATTTGTCTGCTCATTCCATAGTAGGCCGTCAGGGTTTGCAACTGGTACAAAGTACATCTCGTGGTTATCTACAAGATTTTTTATATCTGCATCAGTCTCATAGTTTTCAAGAACATACCACATATAATAAATAAGGTTCATCATACTACTTACCTCCCTTGCATGAGTCATCCCGCTATAAAAAGATTCTGGTTCATTAGACTCATCCGTGTTAGGATTATCAGAGATCCTCACATAATAAATTGTCTGTGGCTCCCAAGTATCATAGACACCATTATTAGTATAATTATTACCGTGTGTTTTGATAGGAGTACCCGAGCCATCTTCGGCAAGAGAAGCATCTTTACGTACAGAAATGAGGTGAGGGTAGAGTTGTCTCATTCTATCTAACTCTGCTAGCATCTCACTATATGTGAGACATCCATTCATACTGCCCAACTCAAAATTTTGTGGGGTTTGCCAGTTTATCTCTGCCTCTCCTTCATACTGCAGAACATTTGAGATGGCCGTATCAACAGTACTTAAAGACCTCGATTGATCATTTTGAGGAGATAGCGATTTTAAATACGCTAGTTCTTGACGAGCACGAGGTAGTTCTACCTCGTTTAAATTTCGATAATACGCTCTTGTATCATCAATAGTAACCGTATAAGGTATGTTCTCTTCATCAAGTATTGCAACTTCATCAATACTTAATTCTAAGAAAAGAGAGTTTCCTTGAAAGTCTGCACCGCATTTTAAATCAATTCCAGACGTAGCAATAGTTTCTAATTGCGCGTGCGATGGATTAATGATTTTAATACGTTTTCCGTTAATAGAAGATTCTTGTGCTTGACTGGTTGCTATGGTACCAAATACGAGTAGAGCAATAATCAAGAGCACCTTTAAGTAGG
>CAWUIT010000427.1:0-1754 GCA_963922345.1 uncultured Dokdonia sp.
TTTACCGAGGATGGACTCATTCTAGATCGCTCTCAGGTAAGTATCAGGCGAGATAATATATTACGTTTTTGAGTATGTCGAGACGCTTTTTATTTCTCTTAATGATGCTGAGTGCTGGTTATTTGTACAGCCAGTCTACGTATGAGATAGGGATGCTTCCAGAAGTAAATATAGGCGCAAAGTTAGCGACCTTGTGGAGCGTTAATGTGGAAATTGCACCGCGCTTTGAAATTGCCGAAGGCACCTTTACAGGAGAAAGTGACACCAATATCTTTTACTCGCTTATGGATATAACTACGGTGGTATCGCGTACGGTAGGAGTAGATGCAAAGGCAGGTGTGGGGTACCTATCGCGATTGCGGGATAATCAACTCATACACCGCTTTATCCAGCAATATTCTTTTACAAATCCATACTTCGGATATCGATTGGGACATCGGTTTCGAGTGGATCAAACTTTTGCACCAGATGAAGACGTCGAGGTACGTATGCGCTATAGAGTATCTTCCGATATTTCGCTTAATGGGGAGTTTATAGATCCAGGAGAAGTTTATCTCAAACTTGGGAATGAGTATGTATATGCTGTTCAAGGGGATGATACAGATCTCGAAATTAGAGTGGTACCTTCCTTGGGTTATTATTTTAATGATGCAAATAAAATAGAATTAGGCGTAGATTATCGGATAGACTCTTTTTTGAAAAGTGCTGCAGACCATAGATTTTGGCTAAATGTGGGTTATTATTTGAGTTTGTAGTTTTTACGCTTTCGCGAAAGCGTAATGAAAAACAGCTCCCTACTTCTCAATATCAGAATTTATAGGCTAGCAAGTTTCTTAGAGTTTTTAGGGTCTAAATACCTGCGCAGGACACCACCCTTGACATTATTTACATCAAACTCTACGACAAATGCATCTGGGTCAATAGCGTCTATAATTCTATGAATTTTACGTAGGTGAATACGGTTAATCACTGTTTGAATCACGCGGCGCTCATCATTTTTACCAGTACTGCCATACCCAGCGGTAGCTTTATATACGGTGATACCCGTGCCTAGTTCTGTAAGAATTTTATGTTCTATGTCTTGAGAAGCTGGTGATATAATAGTGATCCCGATAAAATCTTCAAACCCTTCGATAAAGAAGTCGATAAACTTTGCAGTTACAATGTATGTCAAAATCGAATAGAGGGCTATCTCAACGCTAAGTACAGCTGCCGTTACGGCAAAGAGAATGATATTAAACCCTAAAATGGTCTTACCAATGCTAATTCCAAAAAGATCAAAGACATATATCCCTAGTATTTCCGAACCATCAAGTACTGCCCCATTTCTTATACTAATCCCTATCCCCGCACCTAAAAACATACCACCAAAAATGGCAATGAGCAACTTATCTTCTGTAATTACAGGAAACGATTCTACCCCAATAAGAATAGCAAGGGTAAGTATGGATAAGGTGCTTTTCAAGAGTATAGCACGAGAAAGTTTGTAAAAACCTAAAATTAAAAAAGGCATACTTACGATGAATAAAAGCAGTGAGATGTTGTATCCAAACTTTTTACTGAGAAGTATTGCGATGCCAGTTGCACCGCCATCTAAAAATCCGTTAGGTAATAAAAAAGCTTTTAAACCCACACTGGCGAGTGCGATACCTATGAGTATTTGGATGTACTCCGAGAGAGATTTTAAGATAGACAGCATTGCTTCATGGATTTGTACTAAGGTACTATTATCTTGCTTTCTCTAGGGCTATTAC
>CAWUIT010000428.1:0-1734 GCA_963922345.1 uncultured Dokdonia sp.
TTTGCAGTACAGCCAGGTCACTTTGCAGGTATACTTGAAGATATTAAAGAATTACTTACAGAGAAACACATTATTATCTCTACGATAACTGGTTTCAAAGTGCCACAAATCGCAGAGATAGTAGGAGATCATCAATTTATTATACGCGCAATGCCTAACACCGCTATTGCTGTAGGGCAAAGTATGACTTGTTTATGTAGCAATACAGCTGGCGAAAAGCGCATTGCCATAGCCGAGGCCATTTTTAATAAACTGGGCACAACTCTTATTATTCCAGAAGGACAGATGCAAGCTGCTACGGTAATCTGTGCGAGTGGTATTGCTTTCTGGATGCGATTGATAAGAGCAACTACGCAGGGAGCCATACAGCTAGGTTTTGACGCAAAAGAAGCGCAAGAACTTGCTATGCAAACCTGTCTAGGAGCTGCCACGCTCGTTATTAAATCTGGAAACCACCCAGAAGCAGAAATTGATAAAGTAACTACGCCAAAAGGCTGTACCATAGAAGGTCTCAATGAGATGGAACATTCAGGTTTAAGCTCTTCTCTCATAAAGGGAATCGTGGCTAGTTATCAAAAAATTAATAGCATCTCATAGTGCTTAAAAATAAAGAGTATGAAATTATTTGATGTATATCCACTTTATGATGTTGCTCCTGTTAAGGCAGAGGGATGCTATGTGTATGATCAAAGTGGTCAAGAGTATCTTGATTTATATGGTGGTCACGCGGTGATCTCTATAGGTCACGGGCATCCCCATTATATAGAAAAATTAAAAACGCAGATGGATGCCATAGGGTTTTATTCTAATGCAGTTCAGAATCCGCTGCAGGTGGAGGTTGCTCAGAAGTTAGGAGCGCTTTCTGGTTGTGATGATTATGATTTGTTTTTCTGTAATTCAGGAGCAGAGGCAAATGAGAACGGATTAAAACTAGCGTCATTTGACACAGGTAAAAGTCGCGTGGTAGCGTTTAAAAATAGCTTTCACGGGAGAACATCTGCCGCAGTAGCAGCTACCGATAATCCTAGCATCGTTGCGCCTATAAATGCACAACATCAAGTATCCATACTTGACTTGGGTAATACAGAGCAACTAGAGGAAACTTTGCAACAAGGCGATTGCTGTGCGGTGATTTTAGAATTTATACAGGGCGTAGGAGGTTTAGATCAATCTACAGAGCTGTTTTATCACGATGTTGCTGCGCTTTGTAAAAAATATGATGTAAAACTCATTGCAGACGAGGTACAATCTGGCTTTGGGAGATCTGGAGAGTTTTTTGCTTTTCAGAAATATAATATCACGCCGGACATTATCACGATTGCAAAAGGAATGGGTAACGGTTTTCCCGTGGGCGGTGTGTTGGTGCATCACTCTATTGAGGCGCGATATGGGATGCTGGGAACGACCTTTGGCGGTAATCATCTTGCTTGCGCTGCTACACTTGCGGTTCTCGAAGTGATTGAAAAGGAACATTTGATGGCTCACGCAAAGGAAATGGAAACCTACTTTAGGGAGAAAGCACTTGCCTTTGGCAATCGGGTCACTGTAAAAGGTCGCGGATTAATGCTAGGGCTAGACTTAGGCTACGATGTAGGAGCATTGCGCAAAAAACTAATTTACGAGTATCACATTTTTACGGGAGGAGCAAAAAACAAACACGTACTCAGAATACTTCCACCACTTACAATTCAAAAACCACAGATAGATTTACTATTTGAAGCATTACACAAAGAG
>CAWUIT010000429.1:0-1727 GCA_963922345.1 uncultured Dokdonia sp.
AGTTATGATGGCTTCCTTACACGTGTAAATCACGATAAAAATACGGTACGTAGCGTCTCTGTATGGCCAGATAACCCGATGGGTCACGGTGTGGAGGATATGAAATACCGCTTCCAGTGGAATTTCCCTATTATCTTTTCAAAGCACAACCCTAACAGGTTATATACATTCTCACAAAGCGTGCACGTGAGTGAAAATGAAGGTCAAAGTTGGGAGGTGATCTCACCAGACCTCACCACAAACGATCCAGAAAAAATGAAATCTTCTGGAGGGCCTATCACACAAGACAATACTTCTGTAGAGTACTACTGTACCATCTTTGCAGCGGCAGAGTCTCCTCTTAAGGAAGGATTGCTTTGGGTAGGTAGTGATGATGGTCTTATACACGTAACTCGTAATGGAGGACAATCTTGGGAAAACGTGACGCCTAAAGGAATGCCAGAGAATATGATGATCAATAGCGTAGAGCCTTCTGCTTTTGAAGAAGGAACGGCTTATGTTGCAGGAACACGTTACAAGTTAGGTGACTTTACACCCTATTTATACAAAACAACAGACTACGGTAAGTCGTGGACAAAGATCACCAGTGGTATTCCTGCAGAGCATTTTACTCGCGTATTACGTGAAGATCCTAAGCAAAAGGGATTATTATATGCCGGTACAGAGACGGGTATGTATATTAGTTTTGACGATGGTAAAAACTGGAAATCATTCCAACTCAACTTACCTATTGTACCTATTACAGATCTTACAATTAAGGATGATAACCTCATTGTAGCCACACAAGGCCGCAGTTTATGGATTATTGACGATTTAGGAATGTTGCATCAGGCCATCCCGATGGCTATCGGGACGAAAGCGGGATCAGATTTATTATTCAAACCTAAGGACACCTACAGAATGGGCGGCCGTGGTGGTAGATCGAGCCTTACAGCTGGAACTAATCATCCTAGTGGTGTGATGACTTATTTTAACCTGAAAAATTTTGACAAGAAAAAGGACACCGTAACTCTTACGTATATGAGTATGACGGGCGATACATTACAATCGTACAGCACAGGAAGTAAAAAGAAAAATCTAAAAGTTAAGAAAGGTGGTAATATGTTTGCTTGGGATACCAGAATTGACGGCGCTGAGCGACTAGATGGTATGATTTTATGGTGGGCAAGTCTTGACGGGCCTAAGGCAGTACCAGGGAGTTACAAAGTATCGCTAGATGTAAATGGTGATGTACAAACAAAGACGTTTGAAATTTTACCAAATCCAAATGCTGAGGCAACCATTGCCGATATGAAGGCGCAACACGACTTTATTTCTGATGTAAACAGATCTGTAGATCGAGCACACCAGAGTATCAAAAAGATTAGAAAAATCAATAATCAACTTAAGTCATTTGTTGCACAGTATCAGGATGATTCACGTACAGAAGCCTTGCGTGAGAAAGCAAAGACAATGCAAGAGGAATTTGGTAAGATTGAAAAAGAATTATATCAAACAAAAAACCGCTCTGGACAAGACCCGCTTAACTTCCCTATTAAATTAACTAATAAGTTAGGGCATTTAAATAGCCTAGTGGGTATGGGAGATTTTGGCCCAACCGAGCAAGATATCGCTGTAAAAAACGAACTTACTGCTGCAATTAATACACAGCTCAATGCCTTTGACACGATGCTTGACGCTGAGGTGTCTAAATTTAATGATGAGTTTAATAGCTTGAATTTAGATTA
>CAWUIT010000430.1:0-1721 GCA_963922345.1 uncultured Dokdonia sp.
GCGAGAAATATTTGGCGAAGACTATTTTTATTTTAAACTATTTGAATCTGCCGAGGAGCTGCGAGCATTGAGTGACTCTGGAAAAGGACAAAAGCTAGTAGCTCCTGGTGGTAGTAGTTTAACTTATTACCAAAAAGGAGCGTGGGCTGTTCACCTTCTCAGAGAGCTGGTAGGCGATACTGTTTTTAAGACTGCAGTAAAGAATTTTTTAATTCAGTATAAATTTCAAAACGTAACCACCCAAGATTTTCTAAGTGAAGTAGAAGCCTTAACAGAGGTAGATCTCACAGACTTTAAAAAGAACTGGTTGTATCAAAGCGCTTTTCAAGCAGAAGATGCACTCGCGTCTCTTAAAAAAAGCAGCTTTATGCAGCAGTATTTTCAATTGCAATCGGGTAGGGAAGTCCCACTTTCAAGTAAATATCCTCAATTAATGACGGCTATAGAAACAGGGAATGATTACTTAGGAGTAGAGGCCGTCTATCAACTTTCGGAGGAGTCTATTAATGCGGTACTTCCAGCTTACAGAAAGGCTTTGCAAAATGATAATTTATATATCAGGCAAGCGGTAGCGGTCTCCTTAGAAAGCATACCAGAACAGTTAGTGCTGGACTTTTATAAGCTGCTTAGTGATAAAAGTTATTTAACTAGAGAGCAGGCAATGATCAAGCTGTGGGTCTATCACCAGCAACGTAATGACCCAGAATCCCAGCGAAAAGTTTTAGATCTTATGGACTCTCAATTTGGATTTGCAGATGGTAATATTAGAACATTATGGCTGGCTTTGTCTCTTGCCACGCCTAATTATAAAACAGCAGCCTCTGTAGATAGATATCAAGAATTAATTGATTATACTGCTCTTGATCAACCCTATCAACTTCGGGAAAATGCGTTTAATTATCTACGCCAGCTTAATTCCTTCGAAGTGCAAAGTATAAAATCTTTAGTAGAAGCTAGTGTACATCACGTATGGCGCTTTCGCGAAAGCGCACGAAAAATACTACAAGAACAAATTACAAATCCCAAAGTAGTAACAATCATCAAGAAAAACCGAGATCATTTTTCTAGCCGTGAGCTAGCCTACTTGAAACGTATTGAGGTGTTTTGATTAAATGAGTTCGCTTACTTCTTGCTTAATAAATTCTAATCCCGTCTCGCTTGGAGCAGGGTGATCCATAAGATCTCTTAAAAGAGTCTCCCTAAGCTGATCACTTGTTTCTATCTTACTGCTCATATTTGTCTTACGTATGATCGCAGCGGTTGTGCTCTTAGCCGTACGCACGACGTTCCAGCACTCTTGTGTTACATAAATCTGTTGTGCAAGATTGTGTTCAAATTCCTCATTGATGGTTCTTAAAAGCAAATTCTCATAGTCATTAGGATCATCATTGTAAGGCTTTACGCGTGATACAAGTTTACCTGGGGATATACGTTCTAAAAAAAGTGTAAGACGCTCATAAGCTTGCAACTTAAGAGGTAATGCGCCTGATTGATTGTCTTTGTGCAGGAGATACCTTCTGCGTCCTTCTTGTTCTTTTACATACTGGCTAAAAAAGTAATACGCTAGAAGTGCCACAATGATTGCGGGTAGAAGGTTGAATGCGAGATTAGTCAAGTCTTGAGTCATACGATGTAGGTTTTATAATCACTGGAGCTATTATAACAAACATAGATAGTTTTTAGTATACAAGCAAATAGCGCTACTGTGGGAATCTAAAAAT
>CAWUIT010000431.1:0-1721 GCA_963922345.1 uncultured Dokdonia sp.
AGATTAACAAAATCGAGCGTATAATTAACTTTCCAGAAGATCTAATGGCTATTTAAGGGTATAGAACAGAAATCTACTGTAGTAAGACTATAGTTTGATGAGTATCTTGCTTTCGCGAAAGCGTAATGCTATTTTGCTATAGTAAAGATGAACTCAGTATATTCTCCCAATTTTGATTGCACTTTTATAGTACCTCCTAAAGTTTTTACCAGCTTCTGAACAGTAGATAATCCAATACCATGTCCTCTTTCTCCATGCTTGTCTAAATGGCCTACAGTGCTAAATAAGGTAAATATAGAGTCTACCTTATCTTCTTCAATACCACGACCATTGTCTTTTATTGTAAACTCAAAGTGCAAGGGCAATTCTTTTACAGCGATGTCAATAATTGTATGCTCCTTATCATTGTACTTGAGACTGTTACCTATCAAGTTGAGAAATACTTGATCAAGTGCTGTACGGTTACAGGTTAACTCTAGGTTGGTTTCTGGAAAATGTACTTCACACTCGTGTTTAATATCTAGAAGATCGACAAGGTCTTCCAGCATATCATTAAGCAAAAATTCGTGAGCATCTTCCCTGTCATATGCTGTACTTTCATAATATGTAAGAATATTTGTGATATACGTACTCATCGACATAGACGACTTTTTTAAATAACCAAGGTAATTTTTACCAGAATCATCTAGATGGTCGTCATATTTTTTCATTAAAATATCTGAAGTTAATATGAGGTTTGCTAGAGGCATCTTAAGATCGTGAGAGACCGTTCCTGCAAAATCTTTTAGTAAAGAATTATGTTCTAATAAGCTTTCTTTAGCCTGATTCAAATGATTATTAAGTAAGCGCAGTTCAAAAAGTCTTTCTACTTGCTTACCAAGCGTTACTAAAGCCTCGCGTTGTTCGTCATCTAGTTTGTTTGGCTTATGATCAATAACGCAGAGAGATCCCATTGGCAAGTTATTTTCTATACGTAAAGGTATTCCTGCATAAAAAATAACGGGTTGATCTCCCTTGGTTAAAGGGTTATCGATAAAGCGAAGATCCTTTGTAGCATCTTCTACTTCTAATATGGTATCGGGAGTTAAAATTGCGTGTGCACAAAACGAACTATCTCTTGATGTCTCACAACCAGCCATTCCTACTTTTGATTTATACCACTGCCTATCTTTATCTATGAGTGTAATAAGAGATACGGGCGTCTTACAGATATACGCAGCCAATTTTGTTATGTAGTCATAATCTGCATCCTGTTCTGTGTCAAGTAGGCCCAGACTCAATAACGATTCAATGCGTTGATCTTCATTAAATGGCTTGGCTGGTGATATCATTTGGCGAGATGAAATTAATTAAGTTGAACAATTATTAATTCTGAGGTAAAATTAACATTTAATTACTTTAATTGCTGGCCTAATTGAACAACATTTTAACAGTATTGATTGATACGATAAACATTGATTAACTAAGTATTTCTCTTTCAACACTTTTAAATAAGTCATTTATTAATAAATCATACTAAAATAAATTTTAGATATACTATGCACGCATAGTATATTTGTGTATATTTACAACGTTTTCGCAAAATATATGAAAGATAAAACAATAGATTATTGCTTGAGAGCCACCTGGCAAGCCGTGATGAAAATGTATAATGAGCAAGCCGCTCAGTTTGATGTAACGATGGCTGTAGGATTTGCTTTGCTTAGTATTGATCCAGAGCA
>CAWUIT010000432.1:0-1719 GCA_963922345.1 uncultured Dokdonia sp.
ATAGTGGCAGAGCAGCTTGTAGATTTTAAGAAAGAAGTAGATGCACTCATTGCTAAGGATATGAAGAAGGATGATGCCATCTTTAATATCTTACGAGAGTATATTAAAGACAGTAAGCGTATTCGTTTTGAGGGCGATGGCTACGGAGATAATTGGGAGAAAGAGGCTAAGAAACGTAAGTTGAGCAATACCAAAAATAGTATTGCGGCTTTACCAGCCCGTATTAGTCCTCAAACCATAACATTGTTTGAGTCCTTGCAGATAATGAATATTACAGAAATCAATGCGAGATATGAGATTGAGATCGAAGAGTATATCAAGCGCATCCAGATCGAGAGCCGAGTGCTAGGAGATGTAGCCCGTAATCATATTATTCCTACCGCATTGAAATATCAAAATATTCTAATTGATAATGTTCAAGGGTTAAAAGCTATATATGGTGAAGAGTATACCGCTTTCGCGAAAGCGCAATCAGACATCATCAAATCTTTATCAAATCACACAGCTTCCATTAATACACTCATTACAGAAATGATAGATGTACGTAAAAAAGCCAATGCAACCGCTTTGAAAGATCGTGCAGAGGCTTATGCCTACAAAGTAAAGCCTTACTTTGACGAAATAAGAAAGCACTGTGACAAACTAGAGCTTCTTATTGATGATGAGTTGTGGCCACTACCAAAATACAGAGAGTTACTTTTTGTAAACTAAATCGAGAGAGGTCATATTTGTATTTACTGTAAGACAGTAAACTGTCCTGTCAATTTACTGATTTACAAATATGTAAGACTATTTCTGTCAGAATATTCTTTAATCATTAATCATTTAATATTGAGGGGTATTTGCCCTTATCGCTTTAAGTGCTGTAAATTAAGGATGTTTGAGAGCACACTATATTTTCAAGATGTTCGTTCGTCGAAAATTCTTATAAAATACATTCTAAACTTTTGTGTTGAGGTAACTTACGAGGTAATCAAAATAAATAAACACAGATCTTGAAAAAATTCCCCCATAATTTAAGAGTGAAACACAAGTCCATAAGTACTTGTCCTGTATGTGGTTGCGTATTTAAACCTTTTATATAAGTTTTAATTAAAAATCCTTTCATTGTGAAAAAACTATTATTAGGCACTGTAGCACTTATCTTGTAGCTGTTGTTTTTGGACAGGATACTAGAACAGTCGCTCAGAACGGTAGTGATAATTTACAAGGGACTGTACAGCTAGGGGATAATACCTTTTCAATTGACCAACACGCTCTTAATGATGATCTAAGCGCTAGACGTAATATAAACATAGCGAGCGTCTTACAGGTAGGGGCAGACACCTCCTCAATTTCATCACTGGGAGATCGTAACCTAGCAGATGTAGCTCAGTTTGGGACAGGTAATGTTGCAGATATCGATCAAGGTGTAGGGTATGCAAAGGATAATGTTGCTAGAACATTGCAAATAGGAAATGGTAACATAGCATTTCAAAAGCAGCATTACGACAATAACTGGGCAAACATTAACCAGAATACTAATAGAAATAGAGCTACTCAAGATCAGTCTGTATTAGCAAATCAACGTGCTGGCAACATAGTAGATATCGATCAAGGTGAATTCTAATTAAGAATTGTCAAAATTATGACAAACGGAGTGTGGGTACGCACTCCGTTTTTTAAATCCAAAGTGCCCAACTTAATAATTATTTACAATGGTAAAAGCGCTACTTCGGT
>CAWUIT010000433.1:0-1715 GCA_963922345.1 uncultured Dokdonia sp.
TACTCTGTAAATGTATGATCGTTTTATAAAAAGCGGTAGGGGTGTTTGCCCCTAATTAAATAATCAATTCAATCCTAGGCTCGGAATTCGTAATACAGGTATTATATGTTTGAAAATTATTTCTTTATCATCAAGTCATTCAATCTACTTTCCTATATTTAAAAAAATTATTGCGAATGCTCACAAAAGTTTATGGAAGCGCTGTCTTTGGCGTAGATGCAACTACAATCACAGTTGAGGTTAATGTTGATAAAGGAGTTGGGTATCATCTCGTAGGACTTCCTGATAATGCGATTAAAGAAAGCAGTTATCGTATTGCTGCGGCACTTCAAAATAATGGGTATAAAATTCCAGGTAAAAAATTGATATTAAACATGTCTCCTGCAGATCTCCGCAAGGAAGGCTCCGCATATGACTTAACACTAGCTACTGGAATATTAATAGCTACAGAACAGATCAAAGGTGAGGATGTAGAAAACTATATTCTTATGGGGGAGCTTTCTCTAGATGGCGGGCTACAACCCATAAAAGGTGCCTTACCCATAGCCATAAAGGCAAGAGAAGAGGGCTTTAAAGGATTTATACTTCCTGCTCAAAATGCAAAAGAAGCGGCCATAGTAGATGGACTTGAAGTATATGGCATTGAGAATATTAGTCAAGTAATAGATTTTTTTGACAAAGGTATTGCACTTGAACCTACAGTGATTGATACAAGAGCAGAGTTCTATAAAAATCTAGAGCATCCAGAATTTGATTTTGCAGATGTAAAAGGTCAAGAAAGCATAAAACGCTGTATGGAAATTGCAGCAGCAGGAGGTCATAATATTATTCTCATTGGTCCACCAGGATCTGGAAAAACCATGCTTAGTAAACGTTTGCCTAGCATTTTACCGCCTATGTCACTACGCGAGGCATTAGAAACCACAAAAATACATTCTGTGGTGGGTAGGGTTAAGGAGCATCAGGGTCTTATGTCAGAACGTCCATTTAGAAGTCCGCACCACACCATCTCAGATGTAGCATTAGTAGGCGGCGGCGCGTACCCACAACCTGGAGAAATATCCTTGTCTCATAACGGCGTACTTTTTCTAGATGAGCTCCCAGAGTTCAAAAGATCTGTGCTAGAAGTTATGAGACAGCCACTTGAAGATCGTGAAGTAACCATCTCTAGAGCGCGGTTTACTGTTACCTATCCCTCTAGCTTTATGCTCGTGGCGAGTATGAATCCAAGCCCAGGAGGGTACTTTAACGATCCAGACGCCCCGGTAACAAGTAGCCCAGCAGAGATGCAGCGTTATTTGAGTAAAATATCGGGTCCTTTATTGGATCGTATCGATATCCATATTGAGGTGACGCCAGTACCCTTTGAGAAACTCAGTGATGAGACTAAGGCAGAGTCTAGTGTTGAGATACGTAAACGTGTCACTGCAGCTCGAGAAATCCAAGTTGTTCGCTTTCGCGAAAGCGAAAAAACAAACTACAACGCCCAGATGAATGTGAAGCAAATACGGAAATACTGTGCGCTAGATGACGCTTCTAAAGAACTATTAAAAACTGCTATGGAGCGGCTCAATCTATCTGCCAGAGCCTATGATAGGATTTTAAAAGTTTCAAGAACCATTGCAGATCTGGAAGGTGCTGAGGTAGTTACGGGTACCCATATTTCTGAAGCAATCCAATATAGAAGTCTCGATCGTGATGGCTGGTTGGGGTAA
>CAWUIT010000434.1:0-1674 GCA_963922345.1 uncultured Dokdonia sp.
CTAACAATACCTTAACCAATTTTAATAGTTTCTTATGTCATCGTTGATGTGCGCTCAATTATCTTTATGAAAAAAGAAAATATGGACACTAAAAAAGACACGAAATATCCAAAAGATTTTGATAAACCTATCAAAGATGTAAAAAGGAGCAAAGAGGAGCTGCCCGATATTGATAGACCCTCTGCAGAAGAGCTACGAGAATCTGGAACAGATTATCCAACAGCCACAGGCCAGAGCGCTTAAGAGATTCAAGCTACACTAGTTATAACAATTCAATTACCTATTGTAATTGAATTGTTTTTCTACACCCACATATTTTATGAGAAATTATTTTAAAAACCTACTACCCCTATTAGGTGTTTTAGTACTGAGTAGTTGTGCAAGCACAAAATACAGTGATATTAATTACATAGGAGCGAGCACGATAAGTACAAGCCAAGCCGAGGGTCTTGAAGCTCCAACTTTAAACATCTATGCGCCTAAAAAGACGGAGGGTAAAGTACCTGTTCTCATCTATGTACACGGCGGAAATTGGAATGAAGGCAAAAAAGAAATTTATTGGTGGCTAGGACGCAACTTTGCAAAAAAAGATATCCTTACGGTCTTACCTGGTTATACACTCAGTCCCAAGGCAAACTTTGACGATCAAGCGACTCAAATAGCAAAAGCAATAGAATGGGTTCAAAATAATGCTGCTCAATATGGTGGAGATCCCACAAAAGTCTTTGTTACAGGACACTCTGCAGGAGGACATCTTGTTGCACTAGCGGTGATGAACCCAAAGTATGCTATAGATCCGAGTACTATTTCTGGAATTATATTAAATGATGCTGCCGGATTAGATATGCATCATTACCTTTCTAATAATCCACCTACGGAGCGTAATAATTACAAAACCACTTGGACTACAGAGGAGTCTATGTGGGAAGAAGCGTCCCCTATAAATTTTATTACTAACCAAACGCCGCCTATCCTTACCTACCTCGGGAGTAAAACATACCCATCTATCACTGTGGCAAATAATCGTTTCCGGGAAGAGCTTTTAAAAATCCAGCCTCAAGCAAAGCTTATCACACTTGATAAAAAGCATATACCTATGATAACCCAATACATATTGCCTAGTAACAATAGGTATACAGAAATCATTGATTTTATAAATAAGCAATAAATAGGAAGAGTCCGCTTTCGCGAAAGCGATAAAAAAACAGACCAGTTTTCTAATTAAAGATTTTGAACTTATTTCAAGTTTGATAGGTCAATTGCATCATAGTTTGAAGTTCTCGTAAACTTTTAAGGCATTTGTTTTTACCATTCTCTTAACATCCTCACTATATTGCTTTTGTATTTTTGGCGTTTAGCTTAAGGTATGCAACTAATAATTGATGTAGGGAATACGAGAGTAAAAGTAGCTGTATTTGATGGTGACAAGCTTCAAATTAAAAAGAGTTGTCTCGTAGCAAAGGTGGTTGATGAGATAGCTATTTTATCTCGAGATTATACCATTCAAAAAGCGCTTATCTCATCAGTAGGTAGTTTAAGTGAGCGGCAATTAAGATCTATTCGCCTCCGATTTCCTACGATTATACTTTCTTATGAGACTAAACTTCCATTTAAGAACGATTATCAAACTCCAGAAACCTTAGGGGTAGATAGAATGGGCTTAGTGGCCGCTTT
>CAWUIT010000435.1:0-1659 GCA_963922345.1 uncultured Dokdonia sp.
AAGGCGGGGTAGCAGCAAAGGTGATTCCTCATGAGTTCCCAAAGCCACTTGTTGCACTCGAAACCCATTCTGTAGCACTTCCAGAGCTTGTCCAATTAGAGATAGTGGTAGGATCATCATTTTCGGCAAAGAGGACGACGGGCTGATAGGTTTTTTGAACAGTAGCTTGATAAATAATGTGTGTATCATTACTCATCGTTACTTCATATTCTATAGTATCTCCAGGAGCAATACCGCCATCAAGCTGGTAGGAAATGGTAACATCTGATTGCTCCTGTTTGTTCAAATTAAGAACAGGAGTGGTACCTATAGATGTAATGTTTGAGGAAACTGGGGTAACAGTTAATGTTATAGGGCTACTTGTCATCCCTAAGTATTCTATACCAAATCGTAAATTTCCAGATGTAGTAGTAAGGTTCGTTGAGGTTTCATCGTGTAATTGTGCTAACTTCCCTGCATAGAGTGCATTTACAAGATTCATTCTAGTGGCTCTCGCTGCTATGGATACAATTTGAGAGGGTAATGGCCAGAATCCAGAATTATAAGTTGCATCTGCTTCGGCTCCTGTTGGATCTCCATTCTCAGGGGCAAGTGCAAGGATACCTTTTCCAGAACCTACAGTATCCCCATTTTCATCGTCTGGAGCGCCACCTAGCATCCAGTCACTCATATCACCATTTGCAACAGTTAAAATATTTGGAGCTTCTCCATAAATATATCTATTAAAACGAGTGAGATCGTGACAGAATTTCACATAATCGTCTTCACGTCCAGAGGACGGTGATCCTGGATACGCATTGTAAGCGTGCGGTAATAGATTTGAAGTAGCGTGATGATTAAGAGCAGTTTTAGTATCGTGATTTGCGACAAATCGTTCCACAATTTGTGTCTCAGGCTCAGAGAATGGTGCTGTACCTCTGTAAATGTCTGTAGTAGGATCGTTATTTGAGCCAGTACCGTTGCCAGTATATGTAGGATTTGGACCCCAGAAGTAACTATAATTTCTATTAAGATCTACTCCTCTTGCAGAGTTATTTCCTGTATTTGCATCTGGATTTAAGTTTTTACGTTGTAACCCTCCCCCATTAGGATCTGTCTGTTCATTCCATAATAGACCGTCAGGATTTGCAACAGGCACAAAGTACATCTCGTGGTTATCTACAAGATTTTTTATATCTGCATCAGTCTCATAGTTTTCAAGAACATACCACATATAATAAATAAGGTTCATCATACTACTTACCTCCCTTGCATGAGTCATCCCGCTGTAAAAGGATTCTGGTTCATTAGGTTCATCTGTGTTAGGATTATCAGAAATCCTCACATAATAAATTGTTTGTGGCTCCCAAGTATCATAGACACCATTGTTTGTAAAGTTATTACCGTGCGTTTTGATAGGAGTACCCGAACCATCTTCTGCAAGAGAAGCATCTTTACGTACAGAAATGAGATGAGGGTAGAGTTGTCTCATTCTATCTAGCTCTGCTAGCATCTCACTATAAGTGAGACATCCATTCATACTCCCCAACTCAAAATTTTGTGGGGTCTGCCAGTTTATTTCTGCCTCTCCTTCATACTGCAGAACATTTGAGATGGACGTATCGACAGTACTTAAAGACCTCGATTGATCATTTTGAGGAGATAGCGATTTTAAATACG
>CAWUIT010000436.1:0-1649 GCA_963922345.1 uncultured Dokdonia sp.
AGTAATACAATATATACCTCAGGGTGGCCTAAGAACCAGAAAAGGTGCTCAAATAATACTGGTGATCCTCCAGAGTTATGTAATACTTCTCCTCCAATGTATATATCTGATAAGAAGAACGACGTCCCAAAGCTTCTATCCATAATAAGCATTAAAGCTGCCGATAAAAGAACTGGGAAAGAAACCACACCAATAATAGCCGTCACAAAGAAAGCCCAGATGGTAAGTGGTAATCTTGTCATAGTCATACCCTTTGTACGAAGATTAAGTACCGTAACTACATAGTTAAGTGAACCTAATAGTGATGATGCAATAAATATTGCCATTGCTACTAACCATAATGTCATTCCCATACCTGAAGCAGGAATACTATTAGGTAATGCAGATAGCGGTGGGTAAATAGTCCAACCGGCAGCTGCTGGTCCCGACTCAACAAATAGCGATAATACCATTATCACAGAAGAAAGGAAGAATAGCCAGTAAGATACCATATTAAGGAATCCAGAAGCCATATCTCTCGCTCCAATCTGGAGTGGAATTAATAAGTTACTAAAAGTACCACTTAAACCAGCTGTAAGTACAAAGAATACCATTATGGTACCGTGTATGGTAATAAGTGCAAGATAGATGTTTGGGTCCATCACACCGTCTTTACCCCAGTCTCCAAGGAGCACTTCGTAGATAGTAAATTGGTGATCTGGCCAAGCCAGTTGTAAACGGAATATCAAAGACATCCCTATACCTATAATACCCATTACCAAACCAGTAATTAAATACTGCTTTGAGATCATCTTGTGATCTGTACTAAAGATATATTTGGTTATAAACGTTTGCTCGTGGTGGTGCTCGTGATCATCGTGACCGTGATCTGCTGTTGCTGCGTGTGCTGCCATACCTTAATTCTTTAGTTAATTTTTCTTTTTCTTTTTTTATTCTTGAGCTGCTGCTATAGTACTACCAAAGGTCTTTTGTGTTGCAAGCCAAGCGTCATATTCTTCTTGGGTTTCAACAACAATTTTCATTTGCATATTATAGTGCGATGCTCCGCAAATCTTATTACATAGCAAGTAATAGTCAAATTCATCATAAGCGTCTATAGGACCATCTCCCGCTGCTATAGAAGCTTTATTCTTTTCTTTTCTAATCTCTTTTATAGTTGCCATCTTATCTTTCATATAATCCGTATCACGAATCTCTGCTGTAGTTTTTGATGGAGTAAAAGAGAATTGAGTTATCATACCTGGCACAACGTTCATTTGCGCTCTAAAGTGAGGCATATATGCAGAGTGTAATACATCTTGAGAACGTAACTTAAAGATTACTTGACGTCCTACTGGAAGGTGGAGCTCTGTTGTAATTTTATCGTCCATTGCATCTGCATCGCTTTCGTCAACACCTACTGTATTTGCACCTTCAATAAAACGAACATTTGCATTACCTAAGATGTTATCCTCACCAGCATAGCGCGCTTGCCATCCAAAACGCTTTGCGTATAATTCAACAACAATAGCATCTTCGTCTTCTTCAAAATTCATTATATCAGACCAAGTAAAAAGACCATAGATAATAAGTCCTGCAAGAACAATTACTGGGATGATAGTCCAAATAAATTCTAGCTTGTCATTATCGGCATAAAATAATGCCTTTTG
>CAWUIT010000437.1:0-1643 GCA_963922345.1 uncultured Dokdonia sp.
GCAGATCAAAGAAGTGAGCAACTTGTGGTACGATCACTCTCCAGCGCTCAGATTCAAGACAAATGTGCTTCACTACAATCACTTTTTGATCAAATATGGCAAAAAACAGCTTTAAAAACGGTAAAGTTTAACGTTCAAACATACATTTCCCTGAGATCTAATTTTCCTAATAATGTTTTTCTAAAAAGCTATACGCTACAAAATACGATGGTAGGATTCTCAACAGCTTTTCTTAATGGGAATACGCTTGATGCGCACTACGTAGGTTTTGATCCTAGCCTCAATAAGAAATATGCTATATATCCAAGAATGCTTAATGATTACGTCCGTCTAGGATGCGATCTGGATGTAAGTGAGATTAATTTTGGGCGCACGGCTTCAGAAATTAAAAGTACGCTAGGAGCACAACCTGAAGACTTGACGTGCTATGTAAAACATGCTCAACCCCTAATCAATACTTTTTTCTCACCATTTATACATCAATTGGATTTGCCTGAATACAAGCAACACGACCCCTTTAAAAAGTCTATTCTATAATCAAGGAGTACGATATTTACATCATAATGCATTGATAGTAAGGATGCTGTATTTTTTTATTTAGGAATAAATTATAAAATAATAGCATTTCTTACCTATATTTAGGAGTACTAACAAAAACAACTTGACATGAATACTAAAGATCTAGCAAATAATCTTGTAGAATGGTGTAATAAGGGCGACTACGATCGCTGTTACCAAGAATTATACAGTCCTAACATTGTGAGTATAGAGCCAGACTGGGCTGAACATTCTCACTTAGAAGGAATGGATGCCGTTGCAAAAAAAGGTGAATGGTGGGAGAATACATTTGAGGTTCATAGTACAAAAGTAAGTGATCCCGTGGTTGCAGATAATTGGTTTTCTGTGCGCTTTGATATGGATACGACTCACAAACCTAGTGGACAGCGCAGCCAGTCTTCAGAAATTGCGGTTTATAATGTAAAAGATGGTAAAATTGTTAAAGAGCAATTTTTCTATGATATGCCTGGGCAATAATTAGTGATTAATATCTAAGATCTCGCAACTATCGGTCAATAGGTCTTTGACCGTGCGCACGCATATCTTCTTTTGTAAGTATTTTATAATCTGGAGTCTTAGGCGCCGCTTCAAGCATAGGCTGTAATGACTCTGGTAAGCTTATCGTTTTACGAGAGGTTAGATCTATCCACGCACCTTGCATAGTGCCCCGAGCTAGGTTACGACCCTTGTGATCGTAGAAGTTGTGCACAAATTTGAAAAACATTCCATCTTCACTTGCCCCTCCTAATTCAAATGTTACGGTGATAGGTTTCCCTTGAAAAGCCTCCTTAAAGAAAAATATTTGCTCATGAAAGATAACAGGACCTATGTTATGGGCAACCATTTCTTTCTGGCTCAAACCATTTTCAATCATAAAGCCCATACGGGTGTGAGACATAAAATTTACGTAAGCAGAGTTTGCTAGGTGACGATTTGCATCTATATCACTCCATCGTATATCAAATTCTTTTGTGTACATATCTAGTAATTAAATACGCTTTCGCGAAAGCATAAAACCAAGTGTAAAATTACCTAATCCTTTTAATAGTATTAATAAGATTACGTTAAACAAAACAAGCCTCATT
>CAWUIT010000438.1:0-1607 GCA_963922345.1 uncultured Dokdonia sp.
GGTCGCCGCCTTTTTAAAGCTCCAATACAACGCGTATTGGAGCTTTTTTTATGGACATACTTACCATTTAATCTATATAAAGAGTCTTGCTTTATTATTTTGAGTAATGAGTCACAGACTTACTTCATTCTATTTTTCTACAGCCTTCAACATAACATAATCTATAGCGATTATTTTCAGATTGATAATCTTTAAGTAACTAATAAGTCAAGCTAGTGTTCATAACTAAATAGTTAATGTACGTGCCATAAATAGGAATATTTCCATAATTTTGGAATATTACTTTATTTATGCGTACAATTATTCATTTTGATTTAGATACATTTTTCGTTTCGTGTGAACGGAGAATGGATAGCAAGCTTCTGGGTAAGCCTATCATTGTGGGTGGAACTGGAAGTAGGGGAGTGGTAAGTGCTGCTAGTTATGAGGCCAGATCTTATGGAATTCATAGTGCAATGCCTATTAAAATGGCAAAGCAATTATGTCCTCACGGCATATTTATAAGAGGAAATGGAGGAACCTATATGAAATTTTCAAAAGAGGTTTCTGATATACTACTAGAGGAGATTCCGTTGCTTGAAAAAACAAGTGTAGATGAGTTTTATGGAGATCTCACTGGAATGGATCGTTTTTTTGGGACTTTTAAATTTTCTCAAGAGTTACGTAAAAAGATTATAAAGGAAACAGGCTTACCGATATCTTTTGGATTATCTGGTAATAAAACAGTTTCAAAAGTGGCAACAGGCGAGGCTAAGCCTAATAATGAAATGAAAGTAGATAGAGGTAATGAACGATTATTTCTCTCGCCTCTAGGTATTAATAAGATTCCTTCTGTGGGTGAAAAAACCTATCGGAAATTTTGCAACTTAGGGATACGTCACGTGGGAGCTGTACAACAGATGCCCTTGGATATGATGATGACGGTATTTGGCAAGAATGGTAAACTTATCTGGGAGCGTTGTCACGGGATTGATAATAGCCCAATTATACCTTATCACGAACGCAAGTCTATTTCTAGTGAACGTACGTATGGTCAAGATACTATTGATCACACCAAGATTAAGACTACCATCATAGCTATGGCAGAAAATCTGGCTCTTCAATTACGTAGAGGCAGTAAACTTACCTCTGTGGTAACGGTAAAAATAAGGTACTCTGACTTTCAGACGCTTTCAAAACAGTTGAAAATCTCTTATACAGCTGCAGATCATATTTTGATACCAATCGTACTACAACTATTTGAAAAGTTGGATAATAGACGTATGATGATCCGTATGGTTGGGGTGAGGTATAGCGGGCTTACACAGGGGCATTATCAGATTGATATTTTTGAAGATACTAATAAAACGGTAAATCTTTATAAAGCAATGGATACTATACGAGATCGATATGGAGACCATAGCATACGTAGAGCAGCCACTTTAGGAGATGGTTCTAGAACCATTGGTAACCAAGGAAACCCCTTTAATGGAGAACCTCCTATTCTGCTAGCACATAGGCATCAGTAGGAATGCGCTTTCGCGAAAGCGAACTCATCCAAACTTAAAACTTTTAAAAGACTTGTTTTTAAATAATCACACATATTATTCTCTGCGTTATGGAACCAT
>CAWUIT010000439.1:0-1606 GCA_963922345.1 uncultured Dokdonia sp.
AAAGATTGGAATCAACTTAGAACAGCGCTCTCAAGAATACTTTTATTTGGTTTGGGTTGTATTCTAGGATTGAAATTATTTTCAAAAATCCTAAAATGGATGTTTGAACACAAAAAACAAATAACCCTAGCTGTATTAACAGGATTTATGGTAGGGTCTTTAAATAAGATATGGCCTTGGAAAGAAGTATTAGCTACTCGTATTGATAGACACGGTGAGGAAATTGTGGTGAGAGCAAACAGCATCCTTCCAACAGCTTTTGAGGGAGAAGCACAACTGTTTCCTGCAATAATAGCAGCAATCGTAGGGTTTGCTCTTATACTATTATTAGAAAGAGCAGCTGGCAAAAAAGAGGTGTATGCAGACTGATACACGCTCCATATCTGATAAAGTCTGGCTCGTGTTAAAAGGACTTGCAATGGGTGCCGCAAACAAAGTCCCTGGGGTATCTGGGGGAGTGGTTGCTTATGTAGCAGGTTTTTATGAAGAATTCATTTACTCATTACAAAAAATAAATCTTAAAGCGCTCAGGTTACTCTTTGGTGGGAGATTTAGAAGTTTTTGGCAATATATAAATGGTAAATTTTTAGGGCTCTTGATATTAGGTATGCTCATAAGCTACTTTAGTGTATCATTACTTCTCGATCTAGCAATACGTAATTTCCCTCTGTTAGTTTGGAGTGCTTTTTTTGGAATGATCATAGGTTCCATTTATTACATAGGTAAAGATTTTGAGGAGTGGACACAGCGTAATATTGTAATGCTTATCTCAGGAGTTATCTTTGGTGTGGCAATAAGTTTAATGGAGCCAGCTCAAGAAAATGATAATTTATTTTTTGTTTTCATCTGCGGTATAATTGGGGTATCAGGAATGACGCTACCCGGCTTATCAGGATCTTTCATACTTATCTTACTAGGGAATTATGTACTACTCCTAGTAGATGCAGTAAACGCTTTATTTGTAACTATTACTAATAGCCTATCTGGCAATTTTGACTTTCTCAACGATCCAGAACATATGCGTCACCTTACGGTACTCATCGTATTTGCTATGGGATCTCTTACGGGACTGGTTACACTCTCACATTTTTTAAGTTATGTACTCAAAAGATATCGATGGGCAACAAATGCTGCAATTCTAGGCTTTATTATTGGCTCATTAGGCGTAGTATGGCCCTGGAAGGTTGAAATTTTTAAAAGAGATTCCCTGGGAAATATCGCTATTGATAGAAACGGTGCTCCTATTTTAGATAATTACGATAGATATATCCCATCAGAGCTAAGTTTAGAAAATATCTTAGCCGTTTTTTTTATACTAACGGGCATTTTTATAGTTGTAGCACTCGGAAAATATGGAGAAAGAACCAGAGCACGCAAATAAATACGGATTATTTGGAAAGGATATAGGCTACTCATTTTCGCGAGGCTATTTTAAAAACAAGTTCAATGAACAAGGTCTTGACGCATCCTACGTCAACTTTGATGTACCTAACATACAAGGTGTAGAACATATTTTGAATTCCGCTTCCGCGAAAGGGTACAACGTCACCATTCCTTATAAAGAAGCGATCATTCCTCTTTTAGACAGATTAGATGAAAATGCCGA
>CAWUIT010000440.1:0-1595 GCA_963922345.1 uncultured Dokdonia sp.
TCGCATATGGCAGATGAGTTTGTCTATGTACACGAGATAGAGCAGGGGATAGCATTATACATCGAGCTCTTAGAAAAATTTTTAACCGCATAAATAATATGGGTTGTTGCAATAGTGTGAATAGCATAACCTACTAATAAGATACCTATGAAACTTTGGGAAAAAGGAATACCAACAGATCAAAAAATAGAAGCATTTACGGTGGGTAATGATCGTGAGATTGATATCCATATTGCTAAGTATGACTTGCTAGCTAGCAAGGCACACGCGACGATGCTCGCATCTGTAGGCTTGCTTACACAAGAGGAGAGCGAGCAGTTAAATAAGCAATTAGACCATATGCTAAAGCAAGAGCAGGAAGGAACATTTGTTATAGAAGCAGATTTTGAAGATGTACACTCTAAAATAGAAAGTGATCTTGTAAAAGCATTAGGAGATACGGGGAAAAAAATACACACAGCGAGATCTCGTAATGACCAAGTTCTTGTGGCGTTAAACCTTTATTTCAAAGCAGAATTATCCCAGATTACGCAAGGAGTAGAGAAGTTGTTTAAGACACTTCTCAAACTTGCAGAGGCGCATAAAAACACCCTACTACCTGGATATACGCACCTTCAAGTGGCAATGCCATCATCATTTGGGCTTTGGTTTTCTGCCTATGCAGAGTTACTTATAGATGACCTTTACTTACTCAAAGCAGCGCAGAAGGTAGTAGATCAAAATCCGCTGGGGAGTGCAGCTGGATATGGATCTAGTTTTCCTATCGATAGAGAGATGACTACCAAGCAACTTCAATTTGCCGATTTGAAATACAATGTAATTGCGGCTCAACTCTCAAGAGGGAAATCTGAACGCACGGTAACGCAAGCAGTTGCAAATATTGCAAATACCTTGAGTCGTTTTGCAATGGATATATGTTTGTACTGCTCTCAAAATTTTGGGTTCATTAAGTTTCCAGATGCACTTACTACAGGCAGTAGTATTATGCCGCACAAAAAGAATCCAGATGTTTTTGAGCTTTTGCGTGGTAAGTGCAATCAGTTACAAGCCATCCCACAGGAAATGATTATGATAACAAATAATTTACCAAGTGGTTACCATAGAGATTATCAGTTACTTAAAGAGAGCGCTATTAAATCTGTTGAGGATCTCAAGGTAGTGCTAGATATTTTTGAGTTTTCTATTGCTCAGGTGCAAGTGCAAGATGTTAATCTGGATGATGAGAAGTATCAACACCTCTTTACAGTAGATGCTATTAATGATCTTGTAACCGCTGGTGTACCTTTTAGAGAAGCATATAAGCAAATAGGGGAGCAGGTAGAAAATGGTTCTTTTAAAGCAGGAAATACAAAGGAGCACTCACACTTAGGAAGTATACATAACCTAGGTCTAGATAAGATACAAGCCAAATTTGACAAGGCGGCATCTTAATGAGTATGCAAGACTTTAGACACATAATGAGCTTATGTAAAATAGTATCTTCGCACTATGAGTAGCATTAAAACCTTTTTGCGTTCATTACTAGAAATAGTAGAAAACGTATATGAAAACTCTCGCAAGGCAAGTAGAAAACGTACTTGGCATCAGCACGTAGT
>CAWUIT010000441.1:0-1578 GCA_963922345.1 uncultured Dokdonia sp.
AAATATTCACCAATTAAAAAAGTTATCAGAAAATTCTTACTTTTATTTACTTGGGTATTACGGCTTTCCAGTAACAACTTTACGGGAAACGCGTAATTGTATATTTATTTGCATTTTCTTTTTGATTCCTTTTTGCAGTGTAAGTATCTGGTAATTATACAAGTAAATATCATTTAGTTAATTTTCAGTTGATTCTTCCATGTTTTCAGTGTTGCATAATTGATAAATCTTTTATTACTTATAATAGTTATTTTCCCATAACGATAAAAAGTAGTTGTTTGTGGTGTACAATTTTGATAGGCAACCTTTTGCTATAATGACGTCTAGGATATAGGTGTTTTACTGTAAGCAAGTTTGTAGTATTGGAATAGAGTAATTCATTATCGGCAGTTTTTTGAGGAATTCTTTTTTTAGAATATTGGATAAGATTTCGAGCGTATGCAAACAGTAAGTTAGTTTGAAGTATTTAATATAATTAACCATCAACATTAATGACAAAATTTTCCTTTCCCCTTTCCTTGATTGCTATTGCATTAGGGCTTTTTTCAATTTTTTATTTCAATTCATCTTCAGATCAAGTTTATGTAGATGTAAACAAGCTTTTAGACGGTTACGAGCGCACTGCTGTTGTTCGTGCTGAGTTTGAGAAGAAAGCTACTGCTATGCGTTCCAATGTAGATAGTTTGATGGGTGACTGGCAGAATGAGCTCAAGGTTTATGAGAAGGAGCGTAGCGGTATGACTAAGAAAGAACTTGCGCTCAAGAAAGAGCTACTAGCTAATAAACAGCAGCAGATTAATGGTTACCAGCAAGCGGTACAGAAGCAGCTTCAAGAGGAGGATCAGAAAGTCACTCAGACGGTGATTAATGATATCAATGACTTTGTTAAGAAGTACGGGAAGGATAAAGGGCATCGTATTATTTTAGGTGCTACGGGAGCTGGAACGATTATGTATGCAGATGAAGGAGCAGATTTGACAGATGAGATTCTGGAGAAATTAAATGCTTCCTTTCGTGGTGAGTAGATCAAGACTTTCATATTATTTTCTTTTTTGTTTTCTGGCAATACTAATTATTTCTTGTGTGAATAAGACATTCGATACAGAGGAAGAACTATGGTCTTACCTCAAGGATGAGGAGAACGGTTATTTACAGAAAAAGGAAGTAAATGGAGTAACATATAGTCTTCTTTATAAGCCTACGGATTTAATAGTTTCTCAAGGATTGAGAGGTCAAAGAGATGAGAAGCAGATAGATAGTTTGAGGTCTCATTATAAGAATTATGTTTATTTCACACTATCTATGTCTCGTAATAATCAAGAATTGTTGAATGGAGTTGCGGGGGATCGCAATCGTTTTGGTGCGATGGTGAGCGATCTTGCTTTTGGGATGTCTGAGAAGGTTCATTTGTTTACAGAGAAGCGAGATACGATATCGATGTTAGATTATGTGTATCCACGGATGTATGGGATGAGTAGGAACACTTCAATGTTGTTGGTTTATCCACGAGAAGAGCTAGAGGGAGCCAAAGAGATCAATCTTGTGATAGAAGATCTAGGCTTTGGGACTGGAGAGGTG
>CAWUIT010000442.1:0-1575 GCA_963922345.1 uncultured Dokdonia sp.
ATAGCCGAACATGGTACCTCGGTCCGTAATCCAGGCCTTTTCATTTCCAGTATCGTGTACTTTTTGCACCGCGTGTTTCATAGATTCTGGAGACATAAATTGACCTTTTTTGAGGTTTACTACTTTTCCAGTTTCTGCTGCCGCAACTACCAGTGATGTCTGTCTCACCAAAAAGGCAGGAATTTGTAAAACGTCTACATATTGAGCGGCTAGTGCTGCATCAGAGCTCTCGTGTATATCTGTAACCGTTGGGACCTTAAAAGTATCTGACACTTTAGCTAAAATCTCAAGAGCCTTCTCATCGCCTATGCCAGTAAAACTATCTACTCTACTACGATTTGCTTTTCTAAAGCTACCTTTAAAAATATAAGGAATCTCTAACTTGTCTGTTATAGTAACCACTTTTTCGGCTATACGTAATGCCATATCTTCACCTTCTATTGCACAAGGACCGCAAAGGAGAAAGAAATTATTTGCATCAATATGTTTAATATTTGGGATACTAGAAAGTTTCATTACTTGTGTTTTTTAGCTTTCGCGAAAGCGTTATAAAGTAAAGATATTAATTAGTTGTGAGTGTATTTACTTTATGCTAGACAGATTTTTATCCGGCTTTGCATATGAGAATCTGTCTATAAGTTGTACGGAACTATAAGCGTCTAATCCATTAATAGTAACACTTTCTGCCTTTTCTAGCTGTATCCATCCATCGCTAGTGAGTGTGTCTTTAGGGAGATATACATCTTCTATATTTCCCACGATGAGTATGGTGCCATTTTCCTTTATAGGATATTCATTTGTGTATCTACAAGAAAATTTTACCTGAGCTTCTTGAACAAATGGAGCCTCAAAATTACCTACGTGTTGTGGTGTGAGGTGAGCAGTGTCAAACTCTGAAACATTTTCAGCATAAGAAGCAGCAGTTTGATGTGCATTTTTAATAAATGATTGATGTATGTGGTTGATAGTAAAGATCCCTGTACTTTTTATATTATTGTAGGTATGCCTAGGTACTGTGGTAGGTCGTAATATAAAGCCGATTAATGCAGGGTTACTTCCCAGATGCGTAACTGAGCTGAAAATAGCGAGGTTTTCTTTGCCATCCTTAGAAATGGTTCCAATTAAGTTTGCACTCTTATATCCAGTTACACTATTAATGAAGTTTGCCCGATAGCGCTTCTCCATCTCATTTATAGCATTTTTATCAAAATGTAGTATCTTTTTCATCATTTCAAAAATACGGATTATGCCCAAGGAGTATCAAGATTACTTTGAGACAAATAAAGATACTTGGAATAAGAAAGTGGCGGTACACGCAGCTAGCGAGTTTTACGATATGAAGGGGTTTATTGCAGGAAAAAGTTCGCTTAACCATTACGAGCTAGAGGCGCTAGGAGATGTAAATGGAAAATCTTTATTACACTTACAATGTCATTTTGGGCAAGATACGTTGAGTTGGGCTCGGCTAGGGGCTAGTTGTACTGGAGTAGATATAAGTGAGGAAGCAATTACGCTTTCGCGAAAGCTCTCTAAGCAACTTGGCATCTCTGCAAGCTTCTATTGCTGTAATGTGCT
>CAWUIT010000443.1:0-1568 GCA_963922345.1 uncultured Dokdonia sp.
CTTTATAAAAAAATCAATAGAAGATGGAGATGTACAAAATCAACGAGCAGGGTATGAAGTTGAAGCTAGTATCTACCAATCTTTAGGAGACAAAAGAAACTTTACAAAAGCCATTGAAAAAGCACTTGAAACTACGCTAGCCTCAAATGATCTTGCTGTACAAGAGCGTATCTATTACAGAGCTGCACAGGGATATTATTTCTTGACTGACTGGGCTCAAAGCATAAACTATTACGATAAGCTTAGAAATATAGCTATTACAAAGAATGATAAATTTACAGAGAGTAGCATTCTTAGTACAATGGCCTTTATAAATACTCGAGCCGGCGATGTAGAAAAGGGTCTTCTATTAAACAAGGAAGCTTTGAGTAAAACCAAACAAATTAAAACTCTTACAGATAGTGTGACCGCCATTAAAAATCAAACTTTAGTAGGTAATCATTATACACTAACAAGTGCATATTTAACTCTTGAGAATCCAGACTCAGCACTCTATCACATAGATGAAGCATTAAAACTTACCACAATAGCAGATTCCTGTAGTATTAAGTATTTATACTTTATGCAAGCAGATGGATGGATCAATAAAAACGACCTCCGTAAAGCAGAGCAAAGTCTTGATAATGCAGAACAGATTTGTACTAGTACATCCAAGGATGCTTTGCTACAGAAATATGCGTATCGTGGTGAGATAGCACTTAATAAAAAGGAATATAGGGTAGCTGTAGATAATTTTTTAAATGCTTTTAGAGCATTTAATGTACGTGAGGAACAAGAAGGACTTATGGGAGACATGTATAAACTTACAGCAAAAGCATATAAAGGGCTTGGTAAATTAGATAGTGCAAACATCTATTTAGAAAAATATATCAATACTTCTAATGAGCTTGATAGAATGAAAAGCGATATTTATTCTGTTGCAAAAAGACAAGAGGTTGCATCTTTTAAAAAAGAGCTTAAAGCACTCTCAGAACAAAAGGCACAGAAAGAATCCCTTCTTCTCTACGGAGGGATCGCAGGAGGTATAGTCATCTTACTACTTGTGTTTGGGCTCGTAAAAAGTAACAAGCAACATAAAGAAAATGAGCAAAAGTTTGAAGCCTTGCTAGCAAAAGTAGCAGTCGCCAAAAGACCAGAAGAAATCATTGACACAAAAGATGAGGTGCTCGAAGAGCAATCTACCACAGACGTAAACCCAGAGACCACACAGCAAATACTAGACGGTCTTAAAAAGCTCGAAGATCAAAATTACTTCTTACACCCAGCTTGTAGTGCACATAATGTTGCAAAGCGTATTAAGACAAATACGACCTATCTATCTAAGGTAATCAATGCTGAGTTTGGGAAAAACTTCAGTACGTATGTAAATGACCTTCGCATAAATTATGCAATTATACGTCTCAAACAAGATTCAAAATTCCGTAGTTATACTATTAGTTCTATCGCTACAGAATTAGGGTATAAAAGCGCAGATTCGTTTACAAAGTACTTTAAAAAAGATACAGGACTTCTTCCTTCATTTTACATCAAGAAGCTTAACGAAACGGCTTAGATTTCCACATATTCTT
>CAWUIT010000444.1:0-1565 GCA_963922345.1 uncultured Dokdonia sp.
TCCCACAAAACCAGGAAGATATGGCGATCTTATAATGGTTCATTTTAATGAAAATGGTCAAGAAAAAATACGAATACAGCTGTTTAATGGAGCTTTTCTTCCCATAGATGATCCAACATTAGAAAACCCCGGATTATTGAGTATTCCAGAAGGAATTTATACGTTGATTAAACAATAACAATGTCACATTACAAGACTGTGATTAAAAATTTATAAAATGAAGAAATTTATAACAATATTTATAATGACCGTAACCTCATCATTATATGGACAGAATGAAATGCCTATTGAGAACTATCAATCCTTAAGCGCTATTTCTGGCGAAAAGAATGGCATCTACTTTAAAGATGTAAATGGCATCTTTACCAACTATCTTGGTGTATGGTCTTGGACAGATGGCAATAAGGAGATAGTATTAAATTTATATAAAGATGAAAATGTGCCCATTACTTATGGAACTATAAATTTCAGTCGTGATCAGATATATGGGTATTACATATACAAGGAAAATGGAATAGAATTAATTAATACCAAGTCTGTATTACAAGAGTTAATTAATGAAAGACAAGATGAAGCACGTGGAGGAATAGGTATGATTCCTATAAACGATGGTTTTGATAGTTCTAATATCGTTGCAGTTTCATTTGCAGATTATTCGAGAAGAGCTTGTATAGATGGAATAGAAGTGCCTGTGTCTGGGAGTCCTGGCTATTGGAAATTTAATGATGAGAATAACGCCAGTGTTGGTCTATATACAGCGGGAACAATTTATAGCAATTGTGAAATAAATATTCTCTATCCTAACTTTCCATCAAATGAGACCCTTGATTTAGTCAAAATTGCAAACGAAGCTCCGCCTCTAGATTAAAACTATTTTAGATTCATACTCCATTAAATTCTGAAATAAAGGCTATGCTAGAATCAGATCCTTTACTCAATAATAATGTAGAAAATATAGAGGTTAAGGTTTATAGACTGATTACAGGAGTATATAGAAATCCATCTAAGCAAATAGCATTTGTACAGTGGTCTGATTACAACTCAAATCTATCTGGAATTACGAGCCAATGCGCGTTATATGTGTACAGAGACAACGACTGGTTTAAAATAGGAAATCTCAATTATGGATATTGGTAAACACCTCTCATATATCATTGCATTTGCTTGCTTGACATTAAGCTGCAAAGCGCAAATTACGCCCTTGTGGCAGGCAGATCCAGATGCTCCTGATGGCTCATATTTTAAAGACCTAGATAATGATTTAGATAATTTTGAAGGGGTGTGGGAATGGACTGATGGCACCAAAATACTAACCATTAAACTACTTAAGAAAGAGAATATTACAAATTCTTATGAAACGACTAGCGAAGATCTAATCGTAGGAGAATATAAATACGTTGAAGATGGTCAAATTATAATGGATTACCTCCCTTTACTTGATGATCCAACTATTATCGGACATAAGCACTATGTGTCAGGCAATTTATTAATGGCAAATTACCACAGACCACCTTGCAATAATTGCCAGCCAGATGATAGAAGATTGATGCTTTTCTGGATTGATC
>CAWUIT010000445.1:0-1535 GCA_963922345.1 uncultured Dokdonia sp.
AAAAATTACAAATGAACCGTCTTCGTGAGAAGCTTGAAAAAAACCTTGGTTCTATTGCAGATATGACACGCCTTCCAGGTGCACTATTTGTAGTAGATATTAAGAGAGAGCATATCGCGATTAAAGAAGCTCAAAAATTAAACATTCCAATTTTTGCAATGGTGGATACTAACTCTGATCCAAGAGAAGTAGATTATCTTATCCCTGCAAATGATGATGCTTCTAAATCTATAGACAAAATTGTAGGTTTTGTTTCTGAAGCTGTAAGCGCTGGTCTTGCAGATCGTAAGGCTGGTAAGGACGCAGAAAAAGAAGGCGATGATTCTCCAAAAGCAGAGAAGAAAGCTAAAAAAGCTGCTCCTAAAAAAGAAGCAAAAGCACCTAAAGCTGAAAAGGCTAAAGCTGCTGTAACTTCTAGCGAAGAAGAAGAGTAAATAACATTAAGTTAATAACTAAGAGTCGTTTAATTATTTTCTTTGCAGGAAACGATTAAACGACTTTTTTGATTGAACAATTATAATCTATAGATTTTCGCTTTTGCGAAAATGACATTAAATAAAAAATAATATGGCAAATATTACCGCTGCAGACGTTAAGAAATTAAGAGAAGCTACTGGCGCTGGGATGATGGATTGTAAAAAAGCCCTCGTTGAAGCAGAAGGAGATTTTGATAAAGCAATCACTGTTCTACGTAAAAAAGGACAGAAAGTTGCAGAAAAAAGAGCAGACAGAGACTCTTCTGAAGGAGCTGTTGTTGCAAAAATAAATGATGATAACACAAGAGGGGTGGTTGTATCTCTTAACTGTGAGACTGACTTTGTTGCAAAGAATGATTCTTTTGTAGAAATGGCAAACAAGATGGGAGATATAGCCCTTACTGTAAATTCTAAAGAAGAGATGCTTGCTGCAGATTTTGACGGGATGACTGTAGGTGAAAAGCTTATTGAACAAACAGGTGTTATCGGTGAGAAAATTGAGATCGGTGGGTTTGAAACACTAGAAGCTCCATTTGTAGGATCTTATGTACACGGTAACAAGATAGGTGCTCTTGTAGGTCTAACTGAAGCTACTGATAATGCTGAAGAGGTTGCAAAAAGTGTATCTATGCAAGTTGCTTCTATGGGAGCAACGACATTATCTTACAAAGACTTTGATGATGCCTATGTAACTTCTGAAACAGAAGCTCGTATCGCTGCAATTGAAAAAGAAAATATTGAATTAGGACGTCTTGGAAAAACTCAAAAGAATGTACCTCAATATATCTCAATGGCGCAACTTACTCCAGAAGTAATGGAACAGGCTGAAGCAGATATCAAAGAGCAACTTAAAGCCGAAGGAAAGCCAGAGAAAATCTGGGATAACATTGTTCCTGGAAAAATAGCACGCTTTGTTTCTGACAATACAACGCTAGATCACGAGCAAGCCTTACTTGATCAACGTTTTATTATGGATGATAGCCAGAACGTTGCAGAGTATGTAGCTTCAAAAGGTGATGCACAAGTAGTGGCTTTTAGAAGAGTTTCTTTAGCATAATT
>CAWUIT010000446.1:0-1502 GCA_963922345.1 uncultured Dokdonia sp.
TATCACAAGACCCAAATGCATTTATACGTCCCAGTGCTTCTGGAGATTCTCTAGGCGGGGTTGCTCGCAAAACTCGGGAGGCCATTGTTTTATGTGAAGCTGCAGGTTTTGATACAATTATTATTGAAACCGTAGGCGTAGGTCAAAGCGAGACTATGGTACACTCTATGGTAGATTTTTTCTTGCTTTTAAAACTTCCAGGAGCTGGAGATGAGTTGCAGGGAATTAAACGCGGCATAATAGAAATGGCAGATGCCATTGTGGTCAATAAGGCAGATAGTGATAATAGAAAAGCAGCAAAAATTGCTAAAAACGCTTTCGCGAAAGCGTTACACCTCTATCCACCTAAAGCTAGTAACTGGTCTCCAAAGGTGCTTACTTGTAGTGCTTTAGAAAAAGAAGGAATTCAAGAAATTTGGGATTTGATCACCGAATATAAAATGCAAACTGATGCGTCTGGCTACTTTAAAACAAAAAGAGCAGCGCAAAATAAATTCTGGTTATTACAGACTATAGAAAACAGTTTGAAAGATGCATTTTATGCTCATGAGGGTGTAAATAAAATATTGCCTGATACATTAGCCAGGGTTTCAAAGGGTGATGTATCTCCCTTTATAGCTGCTCAAGAATTAATAGACGCTTCAAAAAGCTAGTTTTCTGGTGTCCACTTTTGGATGGCCCATTGCTGTAATTTATACAAGCTAAAACCTATGAGAGCTCCTATAACCCAGCCAGTTAAAACATCTCCGGGATAATGTACGCCCACATAAATGCGACTATACCCCACTGCTGCAGACCAAAAGAGTAGGAAAAAAATAAGATTTTTATAGGTACCTCTAAGTGCCAAACCTGCAAAGACGGCTACTGCCATACTATTACCTGCGTGTGCAGAATAAAAACCATAGCGACCACAACGCTCTGCGATGTAACGTATGGACTCCTTAAAAAGTTCTACTCTACAAGGGCGTGGTCTCTCAAAACCGTGCTTAAAAATATTGGCTAGTTGGTCTACACAAGTAATTAATAGTACCACACTTAAAACTGTGATTACAGTTCCTTTTAAGCCATAGGTTTTGTAAATAAAGAACAGAAGTGCAATATATAATGGGATGGAACTTAATTTATTAGTAACTACAAGCCAGAAAGTATCCCAAGTAGGAGTTCCTAATCCATTGAGAAATAGAAAAAGATCTTGATCGTAGTGCACTAATTGATCTATCATAATCTAGTCTTGGTCGTAGCTTTTAATTTCCTCATCATACCACGCGGTGGCTTCCTTAATGGCATTCTCCGTTTCGTCTGCAAGCTCTGCTTCATCCTGCATGTCAAACTCCTCTAACCATTCTATCTCATCTATAGTCAGATCTATAATGAATCTAGGGAATTGCGTGTGAATCACAAATATGTGATCTTGATATTGTGAGTTATCGCCTAATAAAAATTTAGGTATCGTCATTCTATTTTGTTTTTTGTTCATAATATTTTATTGCATCTAGATATTT